>CAZNNK010000684.1:0-4206 GCA_964574085.1 uncultured Coleofasciculus sp. | reverse complement strand
GGGTTCTAGGGCGAATTGCTTCTTAAACTACTGATTTTATAACTCTTTTCAACCTATATTATCCTGCAAAAATTTATCTAGATTTAAGAATTGATAGAGTATAAATCACTACAATAAGCTTATCCTCAGATCTGATACTCTGCTAAGTAGGTGGACACAATTAAAGTTAACGGTTGAGATCAGGAAGGAACAGGGAACACCTCGACTTACCTCGGCTTACCTCGGACTTCGGCGTGAGCGCTCAGACTTCGGCGAGACGTTCGGCGAGCGCTCAGTCGAGTCGCGCTCAGTCGAGTCGCGCTTAGTCGAGCCGTCGAACGCTTACCTCGGCTTCGCTCGGTAACACGCTCGATATGTCACAGGGAACAGTAATGGTTTGAGGGCAATTTACAAAAATTAATAAGCGTGCCGTTTTCTTTTGTCCGACTACTTAGTCAGGAAATAAAGGAAATAAATTTGTCTGTCAAAGCTCAAGTAAGCATCGAGCTTACCAGGTAAATCCTTGAACCCGTTTTAACGGGTTTAAGCTTTTAGCCCCAACTTGAGTTGAGGGCTTAATTTACTATTGCCTATTGCCTATTGCCTATTGCCTATTACTTATTGCCTATTGCCTATCCCCACTATTTTAGTCACTCGACTAAACGGGGAAAAATATAATTGCCAAACATTGTTAAACTCTTCCTCTACCAATCCCACCGAAAAAGTTTCCCGTTCTTTGGGAACATACAGCGTTCCCGCTAGATAGTCCCAAATTGAAAAGATTAATCCGAAATTTTTATCATAGTGTTTCTCTAATTGACTATGATGGATCTGATGCATCGCTGGACTGACTAGGATATGATTCAGATGCCAACCATAAGAAATCCAAACATGGAAATGACGAAGATTGGACGTCAGATGAAATAGATAAATAATCACACTGACACCCGCTATCGTGAAAGGTTCAACATCGCCCTTAAACGTATATCGGAATAAACCTGTAACCAACCCCAGCAAACAGGCTTTGCAGGTATAAATGATCATATCATCGACGGGGTGATCTCGCTTAGCGGTGACAGGGGTTAGCACTTGGGCTGAGTGGTGAGTTTTATGGAATTCCCAAAGCAGGGGTACTTTATGTAACAAGTAGTGCGCCAGAAAATAGCCAAAATCTATGGCGAAAACGACGGCAATTGTATAAGCGAGTTTAGCGGCAAAATTTACGTCCGGTTCTATTCTCGGTTCCCTGAAAATTCCGTAAAAAGATTGAGTTGTCAGTTTGGCTACTATTTCCGTTACACTAATCAGTAGCGTCAGACGGATAAGGATTTTTATCAGCCCATTAATGAAATAACACTGATAGTCTAAGATTGCCGATTTGTGAGTGTAAATTGAGTGGGGGAAACAGTAACTCAGTAAACCTCGCCAAGAAAATTTTACAGGATTGGGATGAGAGATTCGGTATAATCCCAAAAGCAGAATTAAACTGAATAAAATATAAATCCAGTAAAAATTGTGGGCGCTGTCAAATAGAGGAATACCTAAGTTAATTATTTCCTTGACCGATTCCGGAAGTGAATAAAACACTTCTTTGACCAACTCAATCATGACTATTGTATTTAATTGTAGTTATCTCAGGGTTCAAGAAAGATTCTGAGAATCCCAAAATGATGGCTTTGTATCCTCAGAGAATAATCCTAATAAAGGACCCAGAATAGCCCCAAAGATAAACCCGCCAGCGTGCGCCCAGTAAGCGATACCCCCATTTTCCATCCCCACATTGGCTGGGGCTTCTAACATGGCTAATCCATTAAATGCTTGCTGCAAGAACCAAAATCCCAGGAAAAAGACAGACGGTAATCTCAGCGTAGTAAAAAAGAAACCGAGGGGAATTAATGTGACCACTTTAGCATTGGGAAACTTAAGAATATAAGCCCCCATCACACCCGCGATCGCACCACTGGCACCTAGAGAGGGAATCCCCGATTGGGCGGAGAAAAACCACTGGGCTAAACTGGCTAATACGCCGCAGGTTAGATAAAATATCAAAAACTTGAACCGACCCAGTTCTTCTTCAATATTATTGCCAAAAATCCAGAGAAATAACATATTAAATCCTACGTGGGTAAACCCTGCATGGAGGAACTGGGCTGTGATTAACGTCAACGGTTCGGGGATCGGCTGATGCACGGTAATGCCGTTAAAACTGGCTGTCAGTTCTTTCGGAACAACAGCAAACAGATGAAAAAATACATCCAGTTGTTGAGAATTTAATGTTAGCTCGAAAATAAAAACTAAGACATTGATTGCAATTAACGTATAAGTGATGTATGGTGTAATTTTGATAGGATTTTCATCCCGTAATGGAACCACAAGCCTCTTTCTCCCTGATCAATCAACAGTTATTTAAGTAGGTTGATGGATACAACCCTAATTATATCAACTTATGGAAATAGTCTTCAAACCCTTACATAAGATTTAGCTTGCTTCTCAAAGAGCAACTATGACGAAGGACATAAGACATAAGACAAATTAATCTTCAGACAACAATCCAAATAAAGGACCCAGGATGGCTCCGAACACAAAACCGCCAGCATGCGCCCAGTAAGCAATTCCTCCAGTTTCCGTTCCTACATCCGTTTGCACACTGACACTCGCCACGCCACTAAACGCTTGTTGGACAAACCACAACCCTAAGTATAAAACAGCCGGTAATCGAATGGTTGTCACAAAATACCCTAAAAAGATTAAAGTATTGATTTGAGCCGTAGGAAACTTGAGAATATAAGCGCCCATCACGCCCGCGATCGCACCACTCGCCCCGAGAGAGGGAATCCCGGATTGCATAGAGAAAAACCACTGGGACAGAGCGGCTAGTATACCACAAGCAATGTAAAATATAAAGTACTTGATATGACCTAGGCGATCTTCAATGTTGTTGCCAAAAATCCATAAAAACAACATATTGCCGCCAATATGCAAGAACCCTCCATGAAGAAACTGAGAACTGATCAAGGTAAACCATTCTGGCACGGGTTGATTGACCGAAATCCCCTCAAAGCTAGCGCTTAACTCTTTGGGGACAACCGCATACAGATGGAAAAATGCATTAAGCTGGGGCGGTGTTAAAAGTAATTGATGGATAAAAACCGCAATATTTGCAGCAATGAGCGCGTAGGTTACATAAGGAGTAATGCGCGTCGGATTATCATCACTAATGGGGAACACAGTATGAATTATGAATTAGGAAATTTAAAAGGCAGTAGTTGAGTAAAATTATACCAATTACATTTTCAGCAGCGATGCCCGACTGCCCATTTTTACGATACCCTATAGAGGTGAGTGGTTGAGCAAAACTGATAAGAACACTTTATCATATTAATTGGCAATCTCAATCACTTCAGTCAGATTGAGTAACCATCAGGGTGGATGAGTGGCTGTTGGAGTCAGGTTTTTGTAACGTTAAAGGCTAAGAGTTCTTAACCTTGAAGAAGACCCCCTTAGCTGAGCATCTAAATTCATGGACTTACTAGAGTACCAAGCCAAAGCCTTATTCCGTGAGATTGGAATTCCCGTCTTGCCCTCTCAATGCATCGACCATCCCCGGGATCTCAAGCAGTTAGACATTCCCTATCCTGTGGTTCTCAAATCCCAAGTCCCCAAAGGCGGACGGGGTAGAGCGGGTGGTATCCGCACGGTGGAAAATACAATTGACGCGATCGCCACCGCACGGGCTATTTTTAATCTATCCATTCTCGGTAAATATCCCAACGTGCTGCTTGCCGAATCCCATTACGATGCTGAACAAGAATTCTATCTAGCGGTTATCCTCGACTACACCTTAAGACGCCCCGTTCTGTTGGGTTCATGCCAAGGTGGTATCCATGTAGAAAACGTCATGGCACAGATGCAGCGAGTCGTAGTAGAGGAAGATTTTTCTCCCTTTTACGCCCGACGTCTAGCTTTCAAAATGGGACTTCAAGGTCATCTGATTGAATCAGTCAGCGATATTGTCCAGAAAATGTATCAACTGCTGATCCAAAAAGACCTAGATTTAGTGGAAATTAATCCCCTCGGCGTCAGTGCTAGCCATGAAGTCATGGCGCTAGATGGCAAAATTGCGGTCAATGATCACGCTTTGGGACGCCAATCAGAGTTGGCAAACCTCGCATCAAGCCTCACCCACACTCCCCAACCCGCCGATCAGCCAACGGATCTCCAATGGAC
>CAZNNK010000683.1:0-4220 GCA_964574085.1 uncultured Coleofasciculus sp. | reverse complement strand
ATTGATTTAGGTGTGGATAATCTGGTGGCTTTAACGTCAAACCAACCCGGTTTTAAGCCAATGTTGGTTAATGGAAGACCACAAAGAGAGTCGAAACCAATACTACAACAAGCTCAAAGCCCAACTCCAAAGCAACCTGAAAAGCGAAAGCCGAACCAGCCAACGGATACAGGCTCTCACCTATCACCGCAATCGATTTGTGGAAAACTACCTGCACAATACAAGCCGACTCATTGTCAATCGGCTCAAACAGCAAGGTATCGGTACTCTGGTTATTGGTAAGAATGAGGGTTGGAAACAACAGGTGCATAAGGGCAAACGCAATAATCAAAAGGAAAGTCAATATCCCTCACGCTCTTCTCATCGACCAGCTTACCTACAAGTGCGAACTGGCAGGTATCAAAGTAGTCAAAATAGAGGAAAGTTACACGTCAAAAACGTCAGCTATTGACTTAGAGCCTCCATCAAAGCAGTCAAAATATGCTGGGAGACGTGTCAAGAGAGGATTATTTAAGTCAAGTAATGGACGTGTGATTAATGCGGACATCAATGGAAGTATCCAAATTATCCGCAAGTATCTTCCAGAGGCGTTCACCGCCGAGGGAGTAGTGAGCTGCGCCGTGCAGCCAATACGGGTCAATCCAGTTTGAAAGACTGAACCTATAGGTTTCTATAAGTTTAGTCTACACGGTAGAAAAACGTATGGATGTGATTGCCATGGCGCTGCAAAATCGGGCAACGGTGTTTGATTTGGAAGAGGCGGAATTGTGTTATGCGCCTCAATTTGGTGCGGCGAAAGACCCGGTGAATTTAGCGGGAATGGTGGCGGCGAATGTGTTACGCGGTGATGCACCGATTATTCACTGGGATAAGTTGGCAGAAGAAGAGGCGCTGCTATTGGATGTTCGGGAAATTGGCGAATTTGAAGCGGGTCATGTTGAGGGGGCGCTGAATATTCCGTTGACACAATTGCGCGATCGCGTTCATGAATTGCCCAAAGACCAGAAAATTGCTGTCTATTGCCAAGTCGGTCAACGGGCATATTATGCCACCCGTGCGTTGCGGTTACAGGGATTTGATGCCCACAATCTCACGGGTGGATTTAAAACCTACAAGGCAGTTCAGTAGGTTATTTGTCTTATGTCATTCGTTGAAGTTAATACAACAGGAATGAGTTTGTAGTACCAAGTTGCCTCTCAAAGCGTTAATCTGACACCTCGGAACACAACTTGGTATTAGGAATCGTTATTTTACCGTTCGGTATTCTTTCTGAAGGATGTTCGCTTGTCAACTTCAGGTATTTCCGGTGTTTCTGGCTTAACATCAACCTGCGTCACTTCCGTTTCTGCGACGTTTTTTCCCACAGCAGTGACAGGTTTTGCCGCGACTACCGCCGTTGGGTCGGGTTCCACAATAATGCGTTCTTGTTCTGCCACTACCTTACCATCTTGATTATTTTGATTCGATGGCTTTGCTTTCTCTGCCTTGTCTTGAACGTTATCGGCTGCACCAATCGCTGCATTTTTGGCTTGGTCGGCTTTACTCTGGAGTGAAGGTTTAGCATTCTCAGCCGCATCTTGAATCCTGTCCGCTGTCTTCACCGCAGCACTTTTGGCTTTGTCAGCTTGACTTTCAATAGCTGGCTTAGCGTTCTGGGCCGCATCTTTTACCTTGTCGGCTGCTTTTTCCGTAGCACTTTTCGCTTGGTTAGCGGCATTTTCAATAGCTGGCTTGGCTTGTTCCGCTGCACCTTGCACTTTATCGGCTGCCTTATCCGCAGCACCTTTAAGTTTATCCGGTGCATCCTCCGGGGTAGCCTTAGCCGTCAAACCACCCGCTACAGCGCCTGTAACAGCACCCACAACAGCGCCTCGTTTGCCAGCGACTTGACCACCAACTACAGCGCCAACGGCTGCGCCAGCTACGCCAGCGCCGACTACACCCTTACCTTGATTATCTTCATTGGACGAAGATTCATCGGCTTGATTGGCAGTAGGTTCAATCGGTTGATTATTTTTATCCAAAAATTGCTTATTACTATCCATGTAAAGTTATCCTCCTTTATCGATATTGAATGTTCCCTCTTCAGGATTTAAGGCTCTCTTGTATCTTTACTTTCTTCAACTTACCAATTCGCCGTTATCGCTGACGCCAAGCTAAAGGAGGATATGAGGCTATCTTGAATCAGTCGATAGATACATTTCAGCCGGGAACAGGGAACAGACCAGAGAATCAGCGTTTCCAGAGTTTGAGGGGTTGCAGGATTTTGGCAATCCAACGGACGGTTCCGGGTTCAGTTAAAATTCCCTGGGTGGGACTGAACAGAAATGCCAGAATAAAGAAACTAAAGACAACCATGACGATCGCGGGTCCTGATGGCAAATCCAGGTAATAGCTTAAATACATCCCCGTGACACCCGCCATCACACCAATGATTGCCCCTAATCCCATCATTTGATGCAATTCTTTGACCAAAAGATAGGCAGTAATGGCAGGACCAACCAGGAGGGAGATAACCAGCAGCACGCCCACGGTTTGCATACTGGCGACAATTGTCAAGGTAATGGCGCAGACAAAGCCGAAATACATGGTGGTGACGGGTAAACCACTGGCTTGAGCGCCGAGGGGATCAAAGGTGTAGAACAGGAGTTCTTTGTAAAACAGTTTGGTTAACAGTAAAACGATGACAGTAATGATTAGCGTATGCCAGACATCGCTGGTTCTGATCCCTAAAATCTCACCAAACAGAATAGAACTAAGGTCAAATTGGTTCGTTTCTAAGAGGGTAATCAGGATTACTCCCAAGCCCAAAAAACTGGTTAAGGTTAACGCCATCGCTGCATCCACTTTAACCCGCGATCGCTGATGAATACCAGCCACCACTAAAGCGCTCAACGTACCAGCGATAAATGCCCCCAGAGACAGAAATTGTTCCCCCACAAAAAAGGCGATGGATAGTCCCGGTAAAACAGCATGGGCAATCACATGACCAATCATGACCATCTGTTGCACAATTAAATAACTCCCGACAACTGACCCTAAAATTCCCAGCAGCACCGCAATGGCTATGGCGTCACGCATATATCCCCACTGCAGCGGTTCAATTAGCCAATTCCAGATCACATCCACCTCCCTTATTCTTTGTTTATTATTTACTATTAAGATTTCATGACAATCTGTATTATGCCACCGTAAGGATGGTAGGTTCATTAACATCCCTTAGTACAGCAGACAGATTTATGTTCAGGTACTTTACTTATAGTCTGTTTTTTGCTCTGGAGCCTTCTGCCTTGAGATTAGGCAACAACAAGACTCATGAGTTTACCATAGGCTTTTTTAAGATTTTCAGTTGTCAACACTTCTGACTTTGACCCCACAGCAATTAGCTCCTTGTTTAATAGTAACACTTGGTCATATTGCTCTAGGGTTTCACCCAAATCATGACTAATCACCAATATCATTTTATTTTGAAACTTTAAGTCTTGAAAAATCTCAAAAATAATCTCTTCTGTCTTTTGATCAATCCCAGCAAACGGCTCATCAAAAAAAAACAACTCCGCCTGTTGCGCCAGCGCCCTAGCTAAAAATACTCGTTGTTGTTGCCCACCAGAAAGTTCACCAATTTGACGATGGCGATACTCAAACAAGCCTACCCTTTCTAATGCATCCTGAACAATCTCCTGGGATTGACGAGACGGATGTTTAAACCAACCTGTGTGGATAGTGCGCCCCATCATCACGACATTCCAGACTGTAACCGGATAATTCCAGTCAATTTGGGTGCGCTGCGGTACATAGGCGACTCGTTTGCGCTGACTTTTCAGGGGTTTGTCGTGAAAGGTTGCTTCTCCGCTGGTGAGGGGAATCAGCCCCAGAATCGCCTTAATAATCGTACTTTTCCCAGCACCGTTGGGTCCCAATAGCACCGTTAACTGTCCCGGTTGGATGGAAAACGAAACACCGGAGATTGCCCAGGTATTTCGGTAGTTGACCGCCAAATCATGAACTTCGAGCATTACAACTTGTCTGTGAGAATGACTACCATTAACAAATTCTGCTTTCAGCTTATCGGATAATGATTCCCCCGATATCACATCAATTGGGTAGGGATAGGGACGCAGGGGGAGCAATGTAATGTAGAGACGTGCCATGGCACGTCTGGGAGCTGGGGGAGATGAAAATACATGAGAACTCCCTGCGAGCCGGATTGGAGAGGAAAC
>CAZNNK010000682.1:0-4240 GCA_964574085.1 uncultured Coleofasciculus sp. | reverse complement strand
CAAGCCCCTACTCACTCTCACCGTAATTATGGGTATTCAACCGGACATGATATGACAACTGACAATTCAAGTTCTAGAACGATTCGGAACCAGGCGATCGCTCTCATCGTAAATTTCACCCACCAGTTCCTCTAAAATGTCTTCTAATGTTACCAATCCCACCGTACCACCGTATTCATCCACGATGATGGCAATATGAAAACGCTGTCGTAACATATCCTTGAGTAAATTCGCCACTCGATTCGTTTCGGGAACATAAATCGGTGGGTCCATAGCCGCCGTCACGGGAATATCCTCTTCTTCGGGTGGGGCGACTCTTAAATATTGAAGCGCTTTCTTCAAGTGAACAATGCCGACAATTTCATCTTTGGATTCTTCTTGAACTGGAATCCGAGAATATCCAGTTTCCAAACAAAGATTCACCAAATTTTGTAACGTTTCCTCGTGGGAAATTGTCCGCATTTCAATCCGGGGTTTCACCACATCACGAGCGCTTAAATTATCTAACATCAACGCTTTACTCAACAGTTGATGCTTATCCAGATCCAGAATACCTTTCCCCCCTAACACCTCAATCATTAACTTCAGATCCCGCACCGATTCTCCTTCTTGAACAATCCCCCCCTGAAAAAAGCGAATCGCTGCCTGGGCAATGGTTTCCAATAAATAAATAATGCCAAAAAAGGATAAAAATCGCGAGAGCCAATAGATCGGGCGAACCACAGCCTGAAACACAGGCAAAACATTATTAATTGCCAAAGACTTAGGCGTAATTTCGCCAAAAATTAAGACGACAAACGTAACAACCGCAGTCGCAATTCCTAACCCCGCATTTCCCAGCCACAAAGCGAACAGATTACTGGTGAGAATCGCCGAAAAGTTATTAATTAAATTATTACCTACCAGCAGCGTCGTAATAAAGCGCGATCGCTTCTCCAAAACCAGGCGAAAGATACCACTGGGATCACCTTGGTCTTTAATCAGCGCCCTCAGTTTCAGATTATCTAATGCCGTGATTGCCGTCTCTGAACCCGAAAACATGCCCGACAGCACGAACATCACAATCAGTACAGCAATATCCAGCCAAACATTGCCCAAAAGAGGACCGATGTCTGACGCCGCAAGTAGATAAATCGGGATTGGCAAGGCGATCATGCTGAAATGGCGAAATTTTGGCGAAGGCTATCTTACCAAACCGTTAGAGGCAATCGGAAAGGGAACATAGGACAAGGTAGAAGGCAGAGAGTTTTAAGTAGTCGGACAAAAGAAAACAGCACGCCCACGCTTGTTTTGTAAACAAGCCTCAAACCCTTACAAAGGGCATAGCTTGCTTCTCGATGAAAGCGAGTAGGACAAAGGACGAGGGACGATCAAGAGTAGGACTTGAGGTGATCCCTGTCCTACTCCTGCTGCCAAAGGATTAGACAATTAACCCACATTGTAAGCCGTCTGTAATGCCCACCACAGTAGGAACGCAATACCCCCCAGAACTAACACCGTCGAAATCACGATCGCCAGAGGACTATCTGCTCCCTTAAACTTCATGATGCCACGATTTAGGTCTGACATAGCCTGTTACACACTCCTATACTGATTGAAGGAATTTCCCAACTTGAATATATCCTGCCTTGACGGTTTTGATCACAAAATTCCCTGGATAAGTCGGTGGACACCATGAACGTAGGGGTTTTGAACGTAGGGGTTTGGTTACCAAACCCTGACTGGTAGGCTTACTGGTTACTACATTACATTAGGGTCAAGAGTGGTCATTGTTGATCATGGGCGATCAGAAAAGGAGAGGATTGGGTGAAAGCGTTATTAATCATTCTCGGAGTGTTGCTGGGATTGGTGGTAGCAGTAGAAATTGGCTTGCGTTTACTCTTTGGCTTGGGGAAACCGCCAATTTATATCGCCGATGAGCAAATTGGCTATTTATTAGCCCCCAACCAAAAGACAACTCGCATGGGTAATCGAATTGCCATTAACGCCTATTCCATGCGGAGTGATGGGATTACAGCCGAGCGATCGCCTGCTACACTGCGGGTATTACTGTTAGGGGATTCTATCGTGAATGGGGGCTGGTGGACTGACCAAGACGAAACCCTGTCCGCCCTGCTAACCACTCAATTGACACCGTTAACCTCTCAACCCGCATTTAAACAAATCGAAGTTCTCAACGCCTCTGCCAATTCCTGGGGACCTCGGAATGAATTGGCGTATCTGCAAAAGTTTGGCACGTTCAACGCCCAAGCTGTCGTCTTAGTGATTAATACCGATGACCTCTTTGCCACCGCCCCCACCACCATCCCCGTGGGACGCGATCGCAATTACCCCAGCCATCGACCCCCATTAGCCCTGATTGAGGCAATCAACCGTTTTCTGCCCTACGAATCTCCCCCCGAAATGGCGGCTGTCCGGGCGGAAAAAGGCGATCGCGTCGGATTTAACTTAGATGCCATAGAACAAGTCTACAAGCTCTCTCAGGAGGCAGGGGCGGAGTTTCTGCTAGTCATGACCCCCCTATTACGGGAAATTGGCGAACCCGGTCCCCGTGACTATGAACTCAAAGCCCGAAATCGCCTGAAAGCGTTTACCGAAGCCCAGCAAATTCCCTATATCGATGGCTTACCCCTGTTCAACAACGCGCCAACCCCAGAAACTTGGTATCGGGATCACATCCACCTAAGTCCCCAGGGTAATCAGCAAGTCAGTGAAGTGATTGCGCGATCGCTTCAGCATCATTTGTCAATGGTCAAAACCACAGACAAATGACACTAAAATAAGCCATTTGAAATCGCCGAAACCCTTGTTATACCGTAGGTTGGGTTAAGCGAAGTCGAAACCCACCAGCCTCAATTCAGTACCATTCCAATTAAGACACCGCAATCATGGGAGATTTGAGTTTATCAGTCCCTCGGTCTACCTGATGCCAAACTTGACCATCCAAAGCCATCTGCTCAACTAAACTGGCTAAACGCAGGGCTTTCAGTGCCTGTTCGCCACCAACCGAGGGTTGATTTCCGCCACGCACACAGTTGACAAAATGTTCTAACTCGGCGTAAAGCGGTTCGATATTACTGGTGTAAACCTTTTCAATTAACCCATCCTGGCGATAAAGAACCTGACCATAGTCTGTCTGGCAATTCGCCGTTGTTTGCCGATGAATCAGAATTTCGTTATTGAGAAAATCGGCTTCTGTGAGGGAATTTTTGCAATGGGCGGCAATGCTACGGATTTTACGATGGGTCACTTTACTTGAGGTGAGTGTTGCCACAATGCCATTAGCAAAGACTAAATTAGCGGTGACATAATCTAAATACCCCGACTCCGAGGCATGGCTACCACTAGCCGTCAATTGGATGACGGGCGCATCAGCTAATTCCATCAGCAGGTCAATATCGTGGATCATCAAATCCAGAACCACAGATACATCATTGGCTCTGTGGGAATAGGGACTCATGCGATGTGCCTCTAGCGCCAGCAATTTCTCCGTCTTCAGGACTTTGCTGAGTTCTTGAAAGGCAGGATTAAACCGTTCAATGTGACCCACTTGCAGAATACATTGATACTCAGCAGCAGCGTTGACCAGGGATTCTGCCTCAGCGATACTGGCGGCAATGGGTTTTTCGATTAAGGCATGAACCCCTGATCGCAAACAGGTCATTCCCACTTCATAATGTAGTCGGGTGGGTACGGCAATACAAACCGCATCCACATAAGGGAGTAAATCGCGATAATCCTCAAAGAAGCGGACACGGTATTTACTCGCCGTGTCCAAACCCCGTTCTACATTAATATCTGCTACGCCTACCATTTCCACGTCTTTCAAAAGACTCAAAACGCGGGCATGATGCTGTCCCATGTTACCAACGCCAATCACGCCAATTCGGATTGGCTGCGGCAGGCTACGTTGGACATGAGTATCCAGATGTCTTTGATACATGCTATCTTGCACTCTTATATGCTCCTCCACCACGGGAACTAAGTCACTTTACTTATGTTGAGCCGCCTTAAACCATCCAGATAGTACCACAGCACCTTTAAATGTGAAGAATTCCAAAGATTGCCCCAATTTGCCAGATAACGGAAGTCTTTCGGACGGCTATTCTGTTTTCATTGTGGGTTTACGGTTACTTTAGGTGTAGGTAAATGTGTCAGTTTTTGGGTTGTCCTTGTTTGGGTGGAGGTGCAGGGAGATGGGGGAGATGGGGGAGATGGGGGAGATGGGGGAGATGTAGAG
>CAZNNK010000681.1:0-4244 GCA_964574085.1 uncultured Coleofasciculus sp. | reverse complement strand
GATGTACAAACACCCATCGCCGCATCCGCCTTTCCGGTCGCCTTTAGCCAGACTCTAGACATTCCCTCTGACAGCACAACCTGTTTATTACTGGGAAAAGTTAACCTGTACGGATCAACCGGGACAGGATTAGCCAGTCAACCGTTTACTGTAACGGTGGATTTAGATGAATTATTAGTTGCGGTTCAATCGGGACATTGGACAAAATCTGAAGATACGACTCCTGTGGTTTCTACTCCACAACCAAAGTCCCAACCAATTCCCCTGAATCAGAGCTTTCTTGAGTTAGTCAATACTCCCAAAAACCGTCAGCCCTTAATTTACCACCCCTCATCCAATCAAGCCTTACCCCCACAGCTTTATCAACCCCAATCCCAGCCTGGATTAACCAAATCCCTGGATCTACCTACGTTTTCTCAGCCCAAACCAACCACAGGGAGAGCATCGGAATCCGTTGAGGAAATAGAACCAGAAACAGAAGCGCGATCGCAATCCGTTGAACCCACCGAGAAACAGACAACCGAAACAACGCCTTCAGCAGCCGACAATACCACAGAAGCCTTGGTGCGAGAGTCATCTGTAAGCGAGTCTCCGGTGCAGGACATAGCCGATGGGGACAACAATGAGGAGGTCTCCATTTCTAGCACGCCTGTCTCTGAAGCATCAGTGCAAGCGGAAACCGTGGCTGATTCCGCTGACCCCTCACATAACATTGAACCCGAAACGCCGCCCCTAGAGGAGAATCTCGCCACCTTAGAGGAGGCATCTGAACAGGCGGCAACTGAGTCAACCGAGATATCTGATGTTTGGACATCAACACCAGAAGCTGAACCCGAATCCTCCCAGGGAGAGGAAATAGCGAATCCAGACCTATCCGAGTGGAAAACAGCCGCGATGTCAAGTGCTGCACCCATCGATCAAGATCCGATCGCCGTCGATCGGGCTTTCACAGAACTCAACCTGGATGACCGATTCTGGGGACGTTTGAATGCGTTAATGACAGATACGGATTTAGCAGAATGGCTGAAAGTCGAATTACCTCCTAGTGAGGACTTGGTTGAGTTGGAAGGAGAACTATCCGAGTCAGAGGTTGATCCATTATTTGCTCAACCTGAAGCGATGTCACCCTCCACCGAGGAAGACACCGCCTTAAACGACTTTGATGAATCGATGTGGGAGGAAGACAGCGAGGAGGTGGGAAGTCTTAATCATGAGGATATCCCGCAACTCGAACCCCCTGCTCAACCCGATCACCCTCCCTTGAATCGAGAGGAATTGCTGGAGCGAGAAATTGTGGTAGAGGATGAACCCCCAGCGACGGAACCCTCAGCGTCTCAGTCAGCGGATTCCAGAACCGTTGAGAAACAGCGATTAAGAACCTCTGACATGGCTCAACTCGACCTAGAGACGTCATTACCCACACCCGAACTATTCATCCCGACTCAAGAACTGGCGGCTGGTGAACCTGTACTGGTACGAGTTAAATTGGCGGCTGATTCGGCTCGCTTAGGCGTTAAATTATGGGTTCAAGATCGCCAAAGTCGCTCCCTACTCGATGGACCCCGTTGGTTAATGGATTTAAGCCCCAATAAAGCAGGAGAATTAGAAGCCTTAACTCAGTTAGTTGTACCCTTTGGTACAGTAGAAATCCGGTTTGAAGCGATTACTGTAGATTTAAATAGTGAACGAGAAAGTCATAAAGTTTCCGTTGATCGGGTTGTGGTTCCGCCAGACTTGTCAGATGTCTCTGACGATGAGTTGTGAATTCACCAATACGATCATTAGTTACTTGTAGGGGCGGATTTAGGGATAAAATGAGGAAACCCATCTCAAACTAAACAACGAAACCCGCCCTAATCCTAACCGCTCACTCGGAATCGAGCGCGGAGTCTTTCATCATCGCTATTGTGTAAATTGGGCATTTAGGTGATCAGTTGAGTGTGAGGGTGGGGAAGGGCGGGTTTTGTAGAAAAGTTATTAATTTCTGGGTTAATTATTTCCCTAAACCTGCCCCTACAGGGGATATACAGCTCTAGATACCCAATGAATACTAAGATATCATTCTGGCTGATACCGTCAGCCGCTTATCGACCCTTTTTTCAAGAGATAATCAATTCTCTCGCCCAAGCCCATGATGTACCCAGGTTTGAGCCTCATGTCACGATTTATTCAGAGAACTATACGGCTGATGAATCAGTTGATCAATTAATCGAAGCAGCCGTAAAGAATGTACCTGGGTTTATGCTGGATATCGATCAGATTAGTTATACCGATCTATACACCAAGACATTATTTGTGCAATTTCATCCATCGGCAATTCTAACTCAGATTTCAGAAACGTTGCGACGTAACTCGGCTAATCCCTCTAATTATGTTCTCAATCCCCATTTAAGTTTGATTTACCAGCACCTTGATCAAGCCATTCAAAAAAAATTAGCCACAGAGTTAGTTATTCCCTACACCCAAGTTTTCTTTGATGAAGTGAGAGCAATTTCCACACCGGAACCTGTTCGGAGTCGGGAGGATGTAGAAAAGTGGCAAACGCTTAGTGTCAGAAGACTCGAATAGAATCATATTTTCTGTTCCCTGTTCCCTGTTCCGGATGAAGCGATCGCACCTGCGAAACAAGAAAGGAAGAAGCTGTTCGGTTGACGGACATGAGTAGCGACAAGCATCAGCAGGACGAAACGATGGTTTTATCAGGGAATTCTAAAGTATCCGAGACTCCCTCGACGGGGATGGAGGGTGTGCAATCTGAGGCTAACAACTTTTTGAGTCAGGGAATCGCGTGGTTTCAGCAAGGGGACTATCGCCGTGCGATCGCGGCGTTGAATCAAGCCTTGCAGATTAATCCCGATTTGGCACAGGCTTACCATTACCGGGGAATGAGTCATTATTGTCAGGGAGATGTTCTAGGCGCGATCGGGGATTTTGATGAAGTGTTACGGCTTAATCCCCAAAATGCCCAGGCTTATAGCGATCGCGGTTTGATTCTGGCGACGCTGAATGATCGCTGGGGTGCGATGCAAGATTATAATCAAGCCTTGCAAATTGACGGAAATTATGCTAAAGGATATCTGAATCGCAGTATGCTGCGGTTGGCACTAGAGGACTATGACGGTGCGATCGCTGATTGTGATCAAGTGATTCGGATTAATCCTGATTTAGCTGAAGGGTATCTGAATCGAGGAATTGCCCGGTTTGAACTAGAAGCCTATCAAGACGCCATAGCGGATTGCGATCGCGCTTTAGCAATTAATCCCAATCTGGCGGCGGCTTATTTTAACCGAGGGATGAATCAAATCGCCTTGGGAGCCTATCAGGAAGCGATCGCAGATTTTAGTCATGTTCTGGAATTGAACCCCAATGATGCTCAAGCGTATCTGAATCGCGGTTATGTGCGGTTGCAGTTGGGGGAAAATTGGGGAAGTATTGAAGATTTTGACCAAGCGATGCGCCTAGAACCCGTGGCGGCGAAGGCGTTTTTCCAACAGATTTCCAATTCCTTAAATGAAGAACCAGACGCGGTTGAGGATGATGAATCAAAACTGATTCAAGGGTTAATAGTTCAAGGGAATTTACGCTATCAATTAGGCGATTATCAAGCGGCGTTGAATGCGTATAATCAGGTTTTGGAACTCGATCCCAATCATACAGAAACGTATAACCAACGCAGCACCGTGCGTTCCGCGATGGGGGATTATCAAGGAGCGATAGCGGATTTAGAAACCGTTAAAACCCTCTCTCTAACGACCCCGTTCTCTCTAGAATCTGTATCAGTAGCGACAGATGAACCAACGCCTCAAGAGTACCAGGATCGAGGCGTGGAAAAGCTGAATCAAGGAGACTTCCACGGCGCAATTGAAGCATTTAATCATGTCTTGCAGCATAATCAAAATGACGCCACGGCGTTGACTTGTCGGGGATTTGCCTATCGTCGTCTGGGTGATAAATCACGGGCAATTGCAGATTTTCAGAAAGCGGCAAAAGTGTTTTATGAAAAGGGGGATATGAAGTCATCCCAGGAAGTCATCAAGACACTCAAAAAGCTACGGCAATAATTAAGGCTTGCTGCACAAGCCTGAAACCCTTACAAATAAAGGGTTAGGGGATGATTAAAGGTGCATCAGGTGCAAGGCGAAAGAAACCCATAAGCTGGAAATCCTGGCATTTTTCGAGGAGGTTTAAGCTGAAGTTCCCCCAGCCAAAAAATTAAAACTGCCTCACCGTGCGGCTTTCCGCGA
>CAZNNK010000680.1:0-4248 GCA_964574085.1 uncultured Coleofasciculus sp. | reverse complement strand
CCTATGGTATGGTAGTGGGTCATGTTGCCCCAGAAGCCGCCGTTGGGGGTGCGATCGCGTTAGTCCAAGATGGAGATTCGATTACCATTGATGCCCCAGCGCGATTATTACAGATCAATATATCTGATCAGGAACTGCAACAACGCCGCGCCAATTGGCAACCGCCCAAACCCCGGTATACTACAGGGGTGCTAGCGAAGTACGCTAAATTAGTCTCCTCTAGTAGTCTGGGTGCGGTGACGGATTTTGAATCGGTGATGAATCAGATAACAGAATGATGGGGAGATGGGGTGAGGGGGTGAGGGGGTGATTTGCCGGACATCATATAACTGATTTCCTTTTTTGTGCATAATTGTTAAAATATGAAACAATTGTAATATTTTGTAGCGATTCTGGAATTTGAAGCCCATTTTAGTTTAGGAGTAAGGGATTATGGCAGATAGAACAACAACCAAAAATAAAAGCACTCAAACTGAAACCCAACAAGCGTTGGCAAGAAGAACCCCCAACACCACAGTCCTTGACGTTAAGCCTTTACCGAACAATCGTCCGATCGCACCTAATTCGACTGAATCGAGCGACGAACTTATGGGGTATTTGGACTAATTCCCTTCTAGAGGTTAACAATGCCGATTTCCTAGCTGGAGATCGGTGTTTTTTATGATCGTCATAAGTTTGACCGGACATGATATAGCGCTACGCGGGGAGGGAATAGGTAATAGGTAATAGGCAATAGGCAATAGGCAATAGGCAATAGGCAATAGTTGATTGGGATAGCTAATAAACATTTTAACAATAATTAATCCTCCCATACTGTGTCCGACATAATGAATTTTGTCAACCTCAAATGATGAGATAGAGTCGTTTAACATTTTTGCCTTCTCTTCAATCGTTTTCCGCCCAGGAGTGTGAAAGAAGATTTGCGTATTCAATCCCATTTTTTGTAATTGATGAGATAAAAAAATCATTTCAATGCCACCAAAGCCAATGCCAGGAACTAATAGGGTTATTTCATTCATTTCCATTTATTACTATGACTTGCCTCAACAGGGCGTCGAAACCATTGCCCATTGCCTATTCCCTATTCCCTCTCCCCACCACAAAACTCCCTACAGCAGACCCTACTTATGAGAATCAAATTAACTCCCCGGTTTCTTGCAGCGAGTGTAACCGCCAGTAAATTCCTTCATGACGCAACAGTTCATCATGACTACCGATTTCCACAATCTTACCCTGATCCAGTACCACAATTTTATCGGCATCGCGTACCGTACTCAGTCGGTGAGCAATAATAATTGTGGTACAGGTTCCCTGAATCGTTCGCATCGCTAACTGAATCGAACGTTCAGATTCGTAGTCCAAGCTGGAGGTGGCTTCATCAAAAATCAGGACATCGGGTTCAACTAATAGCGCCCTGGCAATTCCTAATCGTTGTCTTTGTCCGCCTGAGAGTCGCACACCGCGTTCACCAACTATAGTGGAGTACCCTTTGGGTAATTGGTCGATCACTTCGTCTACTCTGGCAATACGACAAGCCTCTTGGACTTTCTGGACGCTAACGTTGGGGTTACCGTAAGTCAGATTATCTAATAATGTTCCGTTAAATACATCAACATCCTGGTGAACGATCGCTAAACGTTGACGATACCCAGTCACATCCAACTGGCGAATGTCGAGACCATCAATCAAAATCTTACCTTGATCCGGTTCAAAATACCGAAACAAGAGTTTAACCAACGTAGATTTCCCCGAACCCGATCACCCGACTAATGCGATCGTTTGACAGGGTTCAATCTGTAAGTTAATATCCTGCAAAACGGGACGCTTAGCATCATAACAGTTTTAATATTGGTGATGATTTCTGATGTGCGACTTTCGGTATTTTCTTGATGGTGATCTAATCGGCTTTCCTCAATAATCAGTTCCCTAAGGTTCTGGAGACTGAATCCCAAGATAAACACAAAGGAAATTAAAAATAATAGGGCGATACGCCACTCAATAAACCAGATTACCACAAAAATGCCGCATACCCGTGCCAGTTTGGGAATTAGTTGTCCGGCAATTTCCGGATACGTCCAGGTATGATTGGCTAGACCTTTGGCAAGTCGTCCAGCAACTCGTCCGGGATTATTTTCATCGTAAAATTCTAGAGGAAGCGTGAGAATTTTGCGGATGGCGTTCTCTGACTGATCGCGACGGGCGCGTAAAGGGATTGCCCAGTGAAACCAGCTACCTAGCCAGGGTTGAATCGATGCCCTGACGACAGTGACGATGAAAATGATACCCACTAACACAGTCAGAGAGAAGGACTGATTGACGGGATTTTGGGTTAGGGTAGCGACTGGGGTAATTACCGTTTGCATTAGCCTATCGAGACGTGGGGGACTGGGGGAGCGATAGAACCCCGCCCTCAACGGAACGAAGGAACGAAGTGGAGTAGGGTGGGGGTGCCTTCACTCCCTCCGGGCAAAAAGCAGGTATTCAATATACCTGCTTTTTGCACTATCTAACTAATGGTCTATGCTAAAATGCTTGGCATAGAGTTGAGTCAACAATGCTAGTATTCGAGGCGAAATTACGAGGAACAAACGAGCAGTACGTCATCTTGGATGAGATGATTCGTACTGCTCGTTTTGTGCGTAATTCTTGTCTCCGTTACTGGATGGACAACAAAGGGGTCAACAAATATGACCTTAATAAATATTGCCGGGTACTTAGAGAGCAATTTGAATGGTGCAAGAAGCTTTCGGCTCAAGCTTGTCAGGCTAGTGCCGAAAGAGCATGGAGCGCCATTGCTAGGTTCTTTGATAACTGCAAGAAAAAGGTTCCAGGCAAGAAAGGTTTTCCCAAGTTTCGTAAATATCAAACCCATGGCTCAGTGGAGTACAAGGTTGATGGTTGGGTATTATCGGATGACCGATTAACCATTACATTCAGGGATGGCTTCAAGGCTGGAACCTTTAAAATGTGGGGGACTCGTGACTTGCATTTTTATCAGAAAGAGCAGATTAAGCGAGTCCGTGTTGTGCGTCGGGCTGATGGATATTATGTTCAGTTTTCCATCAATCAAGAGCGTAACGAACATCACGAACCCACCAATCGAATGGTAGGCATAGATGTTGGTTTAAATCATTTCTACACTGACTCTGATGGCAATAAAGTAGAGAATCCCAGATTTTTGAGGAAAGCTGAAAAAGCCTTAAAAAGGGCGCAAAAACGGGTTTCTCGCAGAAATAAAGGTTCTAAGAATCGCCTATTTCAAATAGACTGGCAGCCGTTATGCTCAAAATCGAGATGCCCCAGTACGGTCGATAATAGGTGAGAATATCTCGAAATGTTGCCATGATGCTCCTGATCTAGCCGCACTGGTCTCATCAACCCAGCGGAATTCTATTATCTGGTTGCATAACAATATATTTTTCTATTTATAACGAATAATGAATAAATCCAGCCAAAACTGGATTGGTCATGAAAATCCTCTTGTCCTAATTCCCCATCCCATCAATGATACATCTGTAGCCGAAGAAGGTAGTGACCTAAGCGCACTTTACCCGACCAGAGTTCATAGTCCAGTTCCAAGGTTTGGGGTAAGGGGTATCCCTCGAGTTTCAGCATCCGGGTATAGTTTCGCAGTTGCAACGACTGATGGTTCTTGGTCGCTTTATTATGAAGCCAATAGCGACTGATACCGTACACCCCCCGTTCCCAACGATGACGATAACTCAAGTTCCCATTTGCCTGCATGGTCATAATCATTCGATAGGGGGAAATTTCGAGCCACAAAAGTCGCTGGGGAGTGCGCTTGACGACATTCGTGGCACCTGTTTGAGGGGGGTGTCGGGATTCCCATTCCGGGATTGAGGGTTCTCTTAAGAGCAAATGAAAGCGATCGCGTTCTTTTTGATACAGCGTAGCCGCCGTTTCGATCGTGAACCAAATCGGCAGATCAGTGGATACAACCGAAAGGCAAACAGGCAAACGGTGATGTGTCAGCATGGATCTTACGAGTGTACAAGGAGACAACTAGAGTATTTGACCTGAAAACCCCGTGACCGAAATCCGGGAATGAAAAGGCAACTAGATACCTCCTGATTCGTCAATATGCTCATTTTAAGGTAGGTAGGATAAAAGTTAACGGTGGAGATTGTCATTTGTCAGGGAACAGGAAGCGTTTTGAGTTAACTCCCCCAGCTTCCAGACGTAGCATGCTACGTCTCTACATGCTTCCCCAGCTTCCCCGATTAACGC
>CAZNNK010000679.1:0-4260 GCA_964574085.1 uncultured Coleofasciculus sp. | reverse complement strand
GGTGTGGGTTGGGGGGGGTGTTTTCGTTTTGGACTTGGGGGTTTGGGGTTGGGTTTTTTGGGGGTGATCTGGGTCTGGACCCCTGTGGGGGGGGGGGTGGGGGGGCGGGTTTGGCTAATTATATTTCGGAGATAATCTCTTAGTTAACTAAACCTGCCCTTCTTGGGGAAGCTGGGGGAGAGGAAATTATATTGGAGATTCCTGCAAATAGGATTGAGTTTTGATGAGGGAATGGGTGAGGGGGTTGAGTTCAGTTGGCGTGGGATTTGCGCTTCTCAATTTCAGCGATGGGTAATAGTAAAGTGTCTTCTATTTCCTGTCGGACTTCCTGGCTGATGTAACAATCGCTGTTGAGGCAATAGACTAGCAGTTTATTGGCGTCGTAATACTGCTGAAATAATTGCTCCTGTTTCTTGCTAAACTGCCAATTGTGACCAAAATTGCAATACTGCATCATCACATCCCTCAAGCCTTTAATCCAGATATATCTGTCAGACTCTAAAAATAAATTACATTTATTAAAAGCATCTTTATCACCAGAAAAAGGAAGTGCTTTACTGAGCTTACAAAGTGCCTTCTGTAATTCTGGACTTAAGTTACATAGTGATGCATCTGATAGACACCATACTGCCTCATCCAAGTATTCTTGAATACCTATTATTACACATTCAAGAGTAGTCGTCAACCAATAATCCAGAGACATCATATCATGACTTGAGTAGATTTCTTTCTCTAATAACTGACTTGATTCGCTATTAATCATGGGGAAATCAATTATTATTGGGTGAAAAACAGAATTGATTCTCCGATCAAGCTCTACAGAATAGAAAAGGTTTAAATAGACTGCTCTAACAATGACTAATTTCTTAGAACTTTTAACCGATCGCGCCTTTTCATCCAACCATATTAAAAATTGCTGTAATTTCTCATCACCAGCTACCAAGCCATCAATTCTTTGCTTCATCTTTTTCCCTAACCTCATCTAAGCCATCTAGCAAAATTAACCCGCTTCCGTGTTTAAGAAATGCAGCAACTTGGGCTTCGGTAACATTGCAGTTATCGAAAATTTGATTAATATAGTTTGTCAGACTTGGCTGGTTTGGTGTTTCGGCAAATTGCTTCAGCGTAATAAAAATAGGAACCTTATCCGTTAAAACCTTAGATTTAGCACATTGAATCGCTAAATATTTGAGAAACGTTGTTTTACCCGCACCTGGTTTTCCTAATACCATCAACTTGTCATATTTTTGGACGGCTTCTAGCCCCGGTATTCGTTCCTCTTTTACTTTGCCGAATCCTAGACGGTCAAGGCTTTCGGCATCTCGATTACAACCTTGTATCAATTCATTAATCGCTAATCGCCTACGTCCAATAACTTTTTCCAGAATATTGACTTTAGTATAAATATCCTTCAAACCAATAGGTTGAATCATATCCAGCACCTTCATTTTGCCGCACTGCTTTTGGATGCTGGGTTTAATTTTCTGGCGTATTTCTTGCACCAGGGTATCAATCTCTATCTCATGAGTAGGAGTCTGAGGAGTTGAAGTTGGATGAGAGGCTTGATAATTCTTGATCAGCCAATCATGCAGTCTCCGCGCCTTATTGGGACTATTACCACCAAAACTGAACGTCTTATATACATGACTCATGCGAGTGCGAAAAGCACCCGGAGAGATATGAAGAGATTCCGCGATCGCGTCTACATTCCCTTGACGACTGAAACGTGCCACAAATGCTTCTTCCTGTTCGGGGGAAAGGTCATAGTCGCGAGCAATTTTGGTTAGAAAGTCCTAGGGTAGCGGTTGCATGAGACGAATGTTAGCCTATGTTAGCTATGTTAGCCTATGTTTCAGCATCATCTCTTAACTGCAAGGGCGATAGTAAGAAGCAGTTGAGTTAAGAGGTTAATCCAAATGACCAAACAAAGGAATTTGAGTGCGGCTAAAATTATTATTGCTTTGCAGGTTCTGCTGACTCCTGTGGTGCTGGTAACGGTTAGTTACTGGGTGATTACTTCTAATTTTCAGGGAGTGATTCAATTGAAGTTAAACCGCGATGGGGGTGAAGTGTTGATTGATAGGCGTTCTGAGTCAAATTACAGATGAGGTTCGTTGTTGCACTTTAGCGGATATTAAGCTGTTCGGCATTTAAACCTTAATGTCAATAATGGCGAAATCTTTGTAGTGCGAGCATCTTGCTCGCTAGCCATTCCCAATTTAAATGGATGACAGTTTACTCACTAGTGGACTGACACAGCTAAAATAGTGGAATAGATTTTACGGTTAAATCGGGCGCACGTCGGTGCGCCCCTACAATTCTAATCCACTAAATAAGGTGTGCCACGCTACTACTTCACTCCACCGCTTTCACAGAGATAGATACAGGGGATGCGTCTGGCAGATAGGTTTTTTCCACCACTGGAGTACACCCCAACCACTGTACCGATAACTTGGCAAACTGCTGCGGACAACCACTGACACAAAATCGTGTCGGTAGGGGTGGAGAACTATTTTTTAATCCCATTAAATCCAGTTCTTGCGCCGCCGCCGCCACCACATGTTCAGCCGGATCAATTAATTGGACAGATGCGGGTAAAATTTGTCGCAATATCGGCGCTAACAAGGGATAATGAGTACACCCATAAATCAACGTATCAATTCGCTGCTGGAGTAGGGGCATCAAATACTGGGACGCCACTTCCGAGGTATAGGGTTCATATAAGCGATTTTGCTCAACTAAGGGGACAAACTCTGGACAACTGACTTGCCAAACCTGAACCGTGGATTCCACTTCCAATAAAGCGCGTCGATAGGCATTACTCGCCGCCGTCGCCGGGGTAGCAATCACGCCAATCCGACGCCCTGCTTGTACCGCCGCGCGAGAACCGGGCAAAATTAATCCGAGAATCGGCAGTTGAAACTCACGCCGTAATGTTTCTAGGGCTAAGGCGTCACTGGTGTTACACGCCAGAACCACCATTTTTACCTCTTGCTCAACCATCCATGTGAGAATCTCGCGCCCAAACTGGACGATTTCCCTGGCTGAACGAGTGCCATAAGGAAGGCGTGCGGTATCGGCAAAGTAAAGAATCGATTCATTGGGAAGTTGTCGGTAGAGTTCCCTGAGAACAGTCAGTCCACCAACACCACTGTCGAATACGCCAATACGACGGTGTTGTACTTCTCCCCTGAAGTTCAAAATCGGGTCATTTGTCATTCGTCATACTCGCGAAAGCGAGAAGCAAGCTACGTCATTCGTCATTTACTATTCGTCAAAGAATTTTCCCACTCGGTAAAGGGGATTATTGAAAACCCCGATAACTCTCGTGTTACAAATTCTGCTGAATGTACTGAAGGATACCACGAGCGATCGCCTGTGCCACTTGGCTACGGTGAGTTGGATTATTTAATTTCACCGAATCCTCTCGACCGGTGACAAAACCCACTTCCACCAAAACCGCTGGCATTGAGGTTTTTCTCAGCACATAAAATCGGGCGCGTCGGACACCCCGATTCTGAACCGGAACCGTCTGTAAAATGTTATTGTGAATCGTCTGAGCAAGTCGTTGACCACTGGAGAAATAATAAGTTTCCAATCCATTGACATCCGGGCGGCTGAGACTAATGGCATTCGCATGAATGCTGACAAATAGATTAGCATTGACTCGCTCCGCCATGGTCACACGGGGAGCCAAATCCACAAAATAATCGCTATTGCGGGTTAATACAGCCTGCACCCCCTGCTTTTCCAATAACGCCGCCACTTCTTGGGCAATGGGTAAAATAACATCCTTTTCCCGTAATCCACCAATGCCAACGGCGCCGGGATCTTTACCGCCATGTCCCGGATCAACCATCACCACCACCCGACTATTGGGAACCGTGGGAAATGAGGTGGGGGATGTGGGCGATGGACTCGGCGGTGGTACCGGAATCGATTGGCGGGGAGGTAATGTGGCTTGTCGGGTTTGGATCGGTAATGCTAATAAGCGATCGCTGATTTGATTAAGACTACCAATCTGAGTTCCCGGACTCGGCTGCACCAAAATGACCACGGTGCGAGAGTCTTGCTGGCGCAGCAATACTCGTGATAAAGGACTATTGGCAGTCAGTTGCGGTCCTTTAACCTGATCCGCTAATTGGGCATTGGGAATCGTAATCCGGTACGCCTTCTCATTCCCATCCCAGCGACTGGTGGCTTGAACAGGGCGATCGGCTTGAATCAACAGTTGAGTCTGATTGTTGCCCAGTTCAACCG
>CAZNNK010000678.1:0-4277 GCA_964574085.1 uncultured Coleofasciculus sp. | reverse complement strand
GAAGCAGGGGAAGCAGGGGAAGCAGGGGGAGCAGGGGAAGCAGGGGAAGCAGGGGGAGAATTGTTATAACCGCCATTTGCCACTTCCTACCCCTCGCTACCAAGAAGGCGATCGCGTTCAATGGAAAACCCCAAATCCTGACTGGGGCGTGATTCTGGGACGCTTCTATGAATATAATCATGATTGTGATCAATGGACGGTTTGCTACCTGATTCAACTCGCCCCCGATTCTCCCAGTGCAGCTTGGATCACAACGGATATGGCTTGGGAAGAAGATTTAGAAAAAATGCCTGATACTGTTGCACCCAGCGAAGAGAATGGCAATTCCTACCGTTATCCCACCCCGTCTGGCGGTGCAATAGTCACCCCATCTCTGCGTAGTCCCAGGGGACGCTACAATACCGACTATCCCCACCAGCCTCGCCCGATTACTCGGCGTGAACAATACATCATTGACCTTTATTGTTACTGTGAATTAGGGATGACGCCACGGGACTTTTATGCTAAGTGGGATGTCACCTATGAGCAAATTTCTCATATTTGCGATCGCTCTCTGGGAACTGTACAGTGTTGGTTTAACCGAGGTCAAGGACATCGCCCTCCTAAACCTGCTGATTTGCGCCATTTGGCAATTATGGATTTTTTGTTAGAGCATTTTGAGGAGATTCCCAAAAAACTTAGAACCATCCTTTGTTCTCCGTAATCGGCGGATTTGTAGGGGCGCACCGACGTGCGCCCTGACTAAGGCGTGTTGGAAATCATATAAATCGTAGGTTCGTAGCAAAAACCCTTCAAATTAAATAAAGGGCGGGTTTTGTTTTTCAGCTATCGGTAACCCGCCCAATTTCATCCCTAAACCCGCCCCTACAATAGACGTATTTATTCCATCGAGGGATTGGAGATGGATGGAATAAACGCCACCCAATAAGTAGGTGGACACAATTAAAGTTAACGGTTGAGATTAGGCAACAGGCAACAGGCAACAGTAAGGGTTTGAGGGCAATTTACAAAACTTAATACAGTGCCGTTTTCTTTTGTCCGACTACTTACGCCCTCTGCTTTGACTCAACTTGGCAACAGCAAATCAACATCCAATAAAAAGATAGTTTTGGTTCCCGACTCTTGCGGAATCACCGCCACATGACGGGCAATATTCACCGTATCCGAACGCCGATAAGATTCCGGTAAAAGCCGAATCGCTGATAGTGGCACATCCATTAAAATCGGCGCATTAGCGACGGGAATACCATAGAGTTCACCCGTTTTATTTTGCATCGTGACCAGATAGCCTCGATTCGCAGTATCGGGTAGGCTTGCTTTGAAAAAGCGCTGATATAAATCAATGACCGTAATTTCTTCTTCGCCAGAATGGGTGACTCCCACCTGATTCATGCCACTCCCATACACCGGGGCGCGATTCAATATTTTGTAGACGGATTCAATCGGTAAGGCGAGATGTAAATCCCCTAGGGTAAACAGAATTAACTTTAATAACTGTGTCGCTTTTTCGGACACTAGGGGTTGATTTTCGTGCGTTTGAGTGTTCATTAGATTATTAAGTAGGTGGACACAATTAAAGTTAACGGTTGAGATGAGGCAACAGGGAACAGGCAACAGGCAACAGTAAGGGTTTGAGGCTTGTTAACATTTCTTAGTACAGTGTACAGAATTTATGTCCAGGTACTTATTCATAACCAATGACAAATGACTAATGACGAACCAGACTATTTTCCTGGATAATATCCTTCAACGACCCCACAAACTCTTGTTCCAAATAAGGCTTGGTGAAATACCCACTCGCCCCTAACTGCATCGCTAACCAGCGATGTTTTTGACTGCTGCGGGAGGTTAACATGGCAACAGGAACGCTGGATAATTGTGGATCTTGACGCCGTTGACTGAGAAACTCAAACCCATTCATATTCGGCATCTCAATATCACAAACCACTAACTGCACTGAGGCACTTTGCTGCAATTGCTCGATCGCCTCTCGCCCATCCCGCGCTTGTAATACCCGAAACCCTGCTCGTTCCAGGGTTAGCGCCAGGGTTTGTCGCAACGCCACCGCATCATCGACAATTAAAATAGTCGGTACCTGCACCGTGCGGCTGGGAGTCGGGGTATCTTCTGAACCCATCGCCGTTTCCTCAGAAGCCGCTTTCGGGAGAGGTGTCGCCGTTGGCGTCGTTGATCCATGGGCAAATTCCAACAGCGCCATCCCATCAATCACCGGAATTACACTCCCATCCCCCAAAATCGTACAGCCGTAGGTGTAACTAGGAGGAGAAATCGCCGCGCCAAAAGGTTTAATCACCAATTCTTGTTCTGTCACCAGACGCTCCACTTCCAGAGCAAATATCTGCTGATCCTGACGCAGTACCAACAGGGGTAATTGCCATGTCTCTGGTGCAGACACGGAACCTAAGGCTTGACTGGACAAGCTTTCGGGTAAGGGACGCTGATAGTCCAACAGTTCCCCTAATCGATACGTCGGGACCAATTCTCCCCGCCAATGGAGAAACCGTTGCGCCCCGGATTTTTTCACTTGGTTGGCTTTGGGAATCACAATTTCTTCGATACTGTCCGAGGGTAACGCCAATACGGTTGTCCCAATGAAACAGACCAATAATTTAGCGATAGTTAAGGTTAAGGGGAGACGCAGCGTAAACGTCGTCCCGCCTCCCGGTGTCGAAGTTACAGAAATTTTACCTTTAAGCGATCGCAACTGAGTTCGCACCACATCTAACCCCACCCCTCGTCCCGATAACTCGCTGACTTGCTGGGCGGTGGAAAATCCTGGCTCAAAGATAAATCCCCACAAACGCGCCTCTGAGATTGTCGCCAATTGGTCACGGGAGACTAATCCCACCTCGACCGCCCGACGCCCAATTCGCTCTGCATTTAATCCTTGACCATCATCCCGCACTTCGATAATCGTTTGACTTCCTTTGTGATACGCCCGAATCTCCATTTGTCCCGATTCCGCTTTCCCCCGTTGACGCCGGATTTCCGGGGCTTCAATTCCATGGTCAAAGGCATTTCGGAGTAAATGCAGCAACGGATCATAGAGCTTTTCTAACATCGCCTTATCAACCAAAACCCCGGTTCCAGTTAATTTCAAATTCACCCGTTTGTGATACGTGTTAGACAGTTCTCGTAATACCCGGGGAAACCGATTCAACACCTCCCCAATCGGTAACATTCGTGCCCACATCAACTCATCCCGCAAGTGGTTGAGCATTTGACGCTGCTGTTCCGTGGTTTGATCGGATTTCTTGGCAAACAAAGCGATATCATTAACCGCTTCTTCTAACTGCACCATCTCCTCTAAAATCCCTTGGATTTGGGAATAGAGAGCGCCATAGCTATCCATTTCCAAGGAGTCAAAATCCGCGAATGTCTTTAGCGTTCCATCCGGGGAGCGATCCGAGGTTTGCAGTCCCCGCGATCGCCCATTACCGCCTGGGGAAATCGGACGAGCCTCTGCACCCGCCATTGTCCCATAACTGTACCGTTCTGGCGCAACCAGCATCTTATCGGATAAACTTTGCAATTGATTCACAATCTGCCCAAATCGCCCAAATCGATCCAGCAAGGCGCGTACTGATCCCTGTAATTGCTGATTCTGAAGGGATAACCCATTGCGGTTAATCGCTAATTCCCCCACCAAGTTATTCATCCGTTCCAGTCGATCTAAATCCACCCGCACGGATAGAGTTGGCGTGGGCGCTTGTGAACGAGGAGGAGTGGATGCAACGGGATTGTTGCTGGTTAGCTTATCAGTTGAAGACGCCGTGAGATTAGGCTGATCCGATTGATTCGACGCTAACGAAGTCCCCTGAAACAGCGTTAATTGGGATGCTTCTTCCAGGGCGGGAAGTTGATCGAAAACGTGTTCAATTGATTGAATCGCAACGTCAAGGTTAATCGGTTCGGCTGGAACTAAAGCCGAGGTTTCCGGTATAACATCCGCTTCGATGTCGGTGACGGGTTCAAGGTGTTCCTCGATCTGGGCGAAGACAGAAGTCTCCGGGTTAACCTGTTCTGTCTCTACACTCTCCTCAGCTTCAGACGTACCAAAAATATCGTCTAACGAGGGAATGGATGAGGGTGATTCTGCTGTGGCTGGCAGGTTATAGGGTTCAGTCTCTTGAGCAAATAGTTCCGCGACTAAGGGAAGCGTTTCCGGTGACGCCGCGATCGCATCTTCCTGGGTAAAGGCTTCAATCGGTTGTCCTAGGGACTCTTCTTCGTCCACCGCACCCTCGGTTAATGGC
>CAZNNK010000677.1:0-4287 GCA_964574085.1 uncultured Coleofasciculus sp. | reverse complement strand
CCCATGAAATTATCCTCTGGGGACAAGGTGAAATACACCTCAAAGTGGCGTTAGACCGATTGCGGCGCAAATATAATCTGCCGATGAATACTCACTTTCCCCAGATTCCTTATAAAGAAACGATTCGTAAATCAACCTCCTCTCACGGGCGCTATAAGCACCAAAGTGGTGGTCATGGGCAATTTGGGGATGTGTACCTCGATATTAAACCCATGGAACGCGGTGAAGGGTTTAGCTTCTCGGAAACGATTGTCGGTGGTGTGGTGCCGAAACAGTATATTCCAGGTGTTGAGACGGGGGTGCGGGAGTATTTATCCCAAGGTCCTTTAGGCTTCCCGGTTGTTGATGTGGCAGTTACGTTAACCAATGGGTCTTATCATTCCGTCGATAGTTCCGAACAGGCGTTTAAACAAGCCGCACGAGTGGCAATGACGGAAGGAATGCCCAAGTGTAATCCAGTCCTATTGGAACCGATTATGGTAATTCAGGTGTCTGCACCAACAGAGTTTACCTCAAAAGTGCTGCAACTGATCTCTGGGCGTCGGGGACAAATTCTCAACTATGAACCGGTGTCGGGTTGGAACGGATGGGACTGTATTTCTGGATATTTGCCTCAGTCCGAAATGCATGACTTTATCGTGGAGTTGCGATCGCTCACATTAGGAATTGGCTTCTTTAACTGGGAATATGACCATCTCCAGGAAGTTCCGGGTAAGGTAGCTGATCATGTACTAGCAACTACGGGGAATGGCAACGGATAAACACTGAGTTAAAGCTAGGTTTGTAGTTGCGCTTTAGCGCCATAAGCACGCTTCGCGCTGACTACAAATTTTTCAGATCAAATCCGGTTAAACAACCCCACTAAAAATGGCTGAAACCCTCATTCTGACGTGATTGCATTTGTGTGCAATCAACAGGATTCGATATCAGTGACTCGGAGTCCTATGCCTTGGAGTCCTGGCGCCTTGTCTCAACCGAAGCGTGTAAGTATTCCACCGGACAAGATATCACTTATTCCTCCGACCATAGCCTCTGATTAAGAAAATATAACAGGGTGTTAACACTTAGCTCTATCAGGTTAACCCAGAACCAAACTCTAATTGCTATGATCAGAGCTTGCTTCAATTAAACGACTCATACGTCAATTTGAGGTGCATTCTACATAGGAGCCATTATGCAACTATCACAACCGTTGTCGAAGTCGAAACCCAAGCACATTGTTTTGACCTCTCATCCAGGGCGTTCCCGGGAACAACCCCCCAGCCTGCATTGGGGAGAAATCGATCCTCTCAAGCGGAGACCGATTATTGGTACGGTGACAAACCTTGCCCATCGTAACGTGATTGGCACTCACTCTGGTTCCTATTCCGTCTATCGGGCATTAGCTGTTGCCAGTGGAGCGCTTCATCCTAATCACCGAGCGGATTTGACCAATACGGCTCCGGTGGTGCCCATTGGACCCCATCCCAGTTGGGGTGAGCCGAATCGCATCGTCTCCCTTGATCCGTTTGGGGCAATGGTGGGGGATGTTTACACCGATCTCTATGAGCAAGGATACGACATTCGACCCACGATCGCGGTTACCCAAGCCCATGTCAATTTGCCAGAAATCCAAGAGGCGATTCAGAAAAATCGGTTATCAGTTGACGGTAAAATTGTCAAGCCCAACGGCAGTTTAGTCGTCACCAAAGTCGCCATTGACCCCGTGTGGTATTTGCCCGGAATCGCCCACCGACTCAACGTCGAGGAAGGAGAATTACGCCGCGCCCTCTTCCAGCAAACCGGGGGAATGTTCCCGGAACTGGTAACCCGTCCTGATTTACAGGTTTTCCTACCGCCGATTGGGGGAATTACCGCCTACTTAATCGGCGAGGTGGACGCGATTACCGATCCCAATCGCCAACTTGCCGTCCGCGTTCATGACGAATGCAACGGTTCCGATGTCTTTGGTTCCGATATCTGCACTTGTCGTCCTTACTTGGTACACGGCTTAGAAGTTTGTGTACAAACCGCACAAGCCGGAGGTGCCGGGGTTTTGGTTTACTTCCGCAAAGAAGGGCGGGCGTTAGGTGAAGTGACCAAATTCCTGGTTTATAATGCCCGTAAGCGACAAGAAGGCGGCGATCGCGCGGATGCCTATTTCAACCGCACCGAATGTGTGGCGGGTGCCCCCGATATGCGGTTCCAAGAACTAATGCCCGATGTACTACACTGGTTGGGAATTACTCGCATTGACAGTTTTGTCTCCATGAGCGACATGAAATACAATGCGATCACCAGTTCGGGTATTGAGATTGTCAAGCGCATCCCGATTCCCGACGACTTGATTCCCGAAGATGCCATGGTCGAAATTGCTGCCAAACAAGCGGCTGGTTATTACACCGAAACAACCGCACCCGATGCAGTCAAATTAGCGACGATTAAAGGGCGGAGTCTCCTGGGATAGTTTTTGGTTCGTTATTGGGAATTGGGGATGTGAGCAGAACCAATGACGAATGAAATGCCAAAAACAACAGACGATTGCAGATTTGATGTCAGGCAACTTCTTTGTTATTCTTGATTCAGTGACTTAGCTTCCTCATAGTCAGCAGTGTTTCCTTCAATTCAGAACAGTTAAGTGTGTCTAATCACAAGTAGAGTGTGTACTCCCGCACTGGCGTCTGTAGTAAGCTATACCGACAGACAGTTATTCAGGGGTACACACTATAAAGTTGCAATTATGAATGATGAAAAAGTTTTGAGTATTGTGTAGGTGCGGGTTTAACGACTATCATTTATGACCTCACAACAGATGTGGCTAAACCTGCCCCAGCTTAGTCCTTCGCTTCCAAGTGTCGGACATGGCCCATGAGTTCTAGAATTCACTATTACCTAGAGTCCTATTCCTTGACAAAGGACAAATGACGAATGACAAATGACAAATGACCAACAAACCATCGCATATCTAAGAACACCACAAGCGATTCGAGAACGGTGCGATCGCGTCTGGCATCTGGCTGAGGCAAACCGGTTGCATTACTTTGGTTGCGATTTAACCCAGCTAAAGAACGTGGCAAATTATGTGATTCAAGTGATGCAGGATGAATATCCTGATTTTAATATCCCATTCCACAGTCGCTGGCGGCATTTTGAAGTCGGAAACGTGCCACGCCTTGCTGAATTAGCACAAAAATTAGCTGAACTTACTCCCCGACAAAACGCCCAAAGTCAATTTGATTTAGCCATTGTCAGTGTTTTATTGGATGCGGGCGCAGGTGCTGATTGGCAGTATGTTGAAACCGAAACGGGACAGGTGTTTCGCCGTTCCGAAGGATTAGCCGTTGCCAGTTTCCGCATGTTCTGTCAGGGTATGTTTTCGAGTAACTCAGACTATCCCTTACAAGCCGATGCTCAAGGATTACAAAACTTAACGGTTGAGCAATTAGCTCACGGATTTCAAGTGAGTCCAACGAATCCCCTTTTAGGGTTAGAGGGTAGGGTCAAACTCTTACAGCGCTTGGGAGAATCCCTACAAACTCATCCGGAATTGTTTGAGGATGAAAATTCCCGTCCGGGTAATTTGGTCAAGTATTTTCTAAGTCTTGCAACTGGCAAGGAAGAGCAGACAAAGGCGGGTTTGACCGATAAAGTTAGGGAAAAAAGCGATAACTTGTCTCAACCCACTGCGATCGGCAAGCTACCCGCTAAAGTAGTGCTATCAGCAGTGTTAGAAGGGTTAGGTGATATTTGGTCAGGACGACTTGCGATCGCTGGCGTGAATTTAGGCGATGTCTGGTATCATTCTGCCCTCTCTGGGGAAAAGCCGAGTGATCACTATATACCCTTTCACAAACTTTCCCAGTGGTTAACCTATTCCCTCTTAGAACCCTTACAAGAATTAGGGTTAGAGATTACCGGACTAGACGAACTCACCGGATTAGCCGAGTATCGCAATGGCGGTTTATGCCTCGATTTAGGGCTGATTGTGGTTAAAGATCCGACAATTTTGCAACAGCGCCACTTACCTGGATCTGAAGTAATTGTCGAGTGGCGGGCGCTGACTGTAAGTTTGTTGGATCGAATTGCAGAGGCTATCCGAAAACAGCTCAACTTAACAGCGACCCAATTACCTTTAGTTAAAGTCCTGCAAGGTGGGACTTGGACAGCCGGACGCAGAATTGCGGCACAATTAAGAGAAGGGGGGGTTCCGCCGATTCAGATTGAGAGTGATGGTACAGTTTTTTGACGACTTGACACTCCCCGCCCATAGCTAGGGGCTGCTGAATAAGTCTTGGGGGAGTAGGGAGC
>CAZNNK010000676.1:0-4294 GCA_964574085.1 uncultured Coleofasciculus sp. | reverse complement strand
TTGATGATAATCAGGGCGGTTTTGTTGTTTGGTTATTATCCGAACAAGTTTTTGATGATAATCAGGGCGGTTTTGTTGTTTGGTTATTATCCGAACAAGTTTTTGATGATAATCAGGGCGGTTTTGTTGTTTGGTTATTATCCGAACAAGTTTTTGATGATAATCAGGGCGGTTTTGTTGTTTGGTTATTATCCGAACAAGTTTTTGATGATAATCAGGGCGGTTTTGTTGTTTGGTTATTATCCGAACAAGTTTTTGATGATAATCAGGGCGGTTTTGTTGTTTGGTTATTATCCGAACAAGTTTTTGATGATAATCAGGGCGGTTTTGTTGTTTGGTTATTATCCGAACAAGTTTTTGACGATGATCAGGGCGGGTTTCGTTGTTCAGTTATCACTTTACGAGTTACCTTTGTCCCTAAACCCGCCCCTACAACCCGACAATAGGATGTATGATGAATGACACAGTATCCTCACAATTTCAACAACAATACTCAACTTTTGCATTGGCTGTTTAGAGCGGGAAAAATTGACTTAAATTGGGGACGTTTATTTGAACATGAACCGAGTCCTTTACCGCCAGCCATGAACTGGAATCGGATCGAAGGTATGATATTAGGATTAGCCATTGGTGATGCTTTAGGGAATACTACAGAAAGTTTAACACCACAACAAAGCCAAATTCAATACGGAGAAATTCGCGACTATTTACCCAATCGCTATGCCAATTATCGTCCGGTTGGTTTACCCTCGGATGATACCCAATTAGCTATCTGGATGTTAGAGGAACTGAATGCGAATCACGGACTTGATCCAGACCGTCTGGCGCAGCGCTTTACTCAGGGACGTATTTTTGGTATTGGCTCGACTGTGAAGGGGTTTTTACGGCATTATAAACGTGGATTACCGTGGTTTGAATCGGGTCCTAAGTCGGCGGGAAATGGTGCATTGATGCGAATTGCGCCCATCGTCATTCCCCATCTGCGTTCTCAAACCAAAGCACTCTGGGTTGATACAGCGCTTGCTGCGATGTTAACTCATAATGACTCGGCATCTAATGCAGCATGTTTGGGATTTGTAGCAATGTTGTGGCAACTTTTCACCCGATCAACTGTACCCGAACCGAACTGGTGGTTGGAAACCTATATCCAGTTCACTCAGGATTTGGAGATTGATTCATCCTATCGTCCGCGTGGTGGTGCTTTTACGGAGGATAGAGGATATCTGTGGCAATTTGTGGAACGACGAGTGAGTCAAGCTGATCAGCAAGGATTGTCAGTTCGGGAGGCGTGCGATCGCTGGTATTCTGGGGCGTATCTTTTGGAGACAGTACCCAGTGTTCTTTATATCCTGATGCGACATGGCGATAATCCGGAAGCGGCAATTGTGCGAGCTGTTAACGATACCGAGGATAATGATACCATTGCCGCTATTGTCGGAGCGGCGGTAGGGGCGTTACATGGGAAAGACGCCCTACCTCAACGCTGGCGAGTGGGACTATTGGGTCGAACGGCTGAACGGGATGATGGTACACTCTGGAGAGTTCTAGAGACAGCTTATCAGATTTGGTGGCATTATCAGGAATCATAAATTATGGAATTGTTTTCTCATGACCAAGCATAAATTATCTCAGAATTAGGGCGGGTTTGGTTGAGGTGTTATCGGTGAGGGCGGGTTTGGTTGAGGTGTTATCGGTGAGGGCGGGTTTGGTTGATACGTTATCGGTGAGGGTGGGTTTTGCTGATGCGTTATCGGTGAGTGAGGGCGGGTTTTGCTGAGACGTTATCGGTGACAAGATAATTGAGTTCCTAAACCCGCCCCTACAATTGTGCCTAAACCCGTCCCTACAATTGATGTATGATTTATGAATTATGACGTATAAACCAACAATCTGTATTACGTTAGGTACTCGCCCAGAGGCGATTAAACTTGCACCCGTGATCCAACAATTTCAAGCCTGTAATCTGTTCAAGACTCAGGTCATTTTAACGGGTCAGCATCGGGAAATGGTGGATCAAGTGATGCAGCTATTTCAGCTTCAACCTGACCGCGATTTGGAAATTATGCAAGCCAAGCAAACGTTGACCGATATTACCTGTCGCAGTTTGCGGGGATTGGAGAGTTTATTTGCTGAGATTAAGCCGCAGTTGGTGATGGTACAAGGGGATACGACAACCGCATTCGCGGCGACGTTGGCGGCATTTTATCAAAAGATTCCTGTGGGTCATGTGGAAGCCGGATTACGCACCGATAATTTATTTAATCCTTATCCGGAAGAAGCGAATCGGCGGTTGATTTCTCAGTTAACCCAACTGAATTTTGCGCCAACGGCGAAGGCGGTGGAGAATCTGAAACGGTCGGGGATTGTGGGGGAGATTCATCAAACTGGAAATACAGTGATTGATGCGTTATTAACCGTAGCCAAGCAAGAACCTGAATGTCCGGTTCCGGGGTTAGAATGGGACAAGTATCGGGTGTTGTTAGCCACGGTTCACCGTCGCGAAAATTGGGGTAAACCTTTAGCAGATATTGCCCAAGCGTTTATTCAACTGTTGGATCAGTTTACAGATACGGCGTTATTGTTACCGTTACACCGAAATCCGACGGTTAGAGACCCCCTGAAACAAGTATTAGGCAAACATCCGCGAGTCTTTTTGACCGAACCTTTAGATTATGGCGAATTAGTGGGCGCGATCGCACGGTGTTATCTGTTGCTGACGGATTCGGGGGGATTGCAGGAGGAAGCGCCGAGTTTAGGGAAACCCGTGTTAGTGTTGCGGGAAACTACGGAACGCCCAGAGGCGATAGAGGCGGGAACCGCGAAGTTGGTGGGAACGAATCCCAGTCAAGTTGTCGCTGTCGCCAGTGAATTACTCGGAGAGGCTAAGGCGTATCAGGTGATGGCTACCGCCGTTAATCCTTTTGGGGATGGTTACGCCGCTGAACGGATTTTGCAAATTGTTAAAGGGTATTTGCTGAAGGGATGACAATCGGGGATGGCGTTTTCAGCGGTTTTTGTGTATATTGATTAGGATTAGAACCTTGACAATTATATAAGGTCGGAATTCTGTCAATCTGACGAATCGACACCAGTCAGCAAATCGCTGAAACCCTATAGTTTCCGTTAAGTGGTGTCGATGCCTGACTGGGAGAGGGTTTGAGCGATTGGTTTTGCTCAATTTTGGGCAGGATCAGGTGGGATTTTATGGGTGGTGTCGATTTGGCGGCTGAAACCCAGTCCCTGTATGGTTTCCTGAGCGAACTCTTTCCAAACACACTTCCCCGCAAGGGGATGGAAACGCTAAGACGGGCAAACTTTTTCACTTGCATGAAAATCCTTTACAAACACACTTCCCCGAAAGGGGGACGGAAATAAGATAAAAATTAATATGCCATAGTAGCGTGGCACAGCTTATTTGATGAATTAACCATTAGCCGCGAAACCGTAGGGGCGCAAAGACTTGCGCCCAATTCAATGGTAAAATCTATTCCACAATTTTAGTGTCAAAGGTGCGTTACGCTACTGGCGTGGCACAGCTAAAATGGTGCAATAGATTTGCTTCGTAGTGAGGGAACTTTAGCCCTCTCCAGCTATGCGTTAAAGCACGCTTCGTGCTTACTACAAACAAAGCCCTATTTTAAGTGGGTCACGGCACTACGAATAGAGGCTTTGCGTAAGTCCTGTCACAATAACCACGTTTTCTTCGCAAAATCAGCCGGTCTTTCACTTTCCTTTTGAATCGGGCGTCCGATAGGGCGGGTAGGAGTTCTAGCGGGAGGACGTTTGCTTTCCACAGATTGCTTGGGTTCTATCGGTCGCTTTTGCGTGGCTTTGAGGGATTCATTCTCTTGTTTCAGACTCTCCACTTCTTGCATCAATTTCTCATTGGCTTGGGCGAGTTGAACAGCCGCTTTTTTGGCGTCTTCAAACTCACTCTTTAAATGGTCGAGTTTCTTTAATTCATTTTGCAAATTTTCAACGGATTCGTGTTGCTGTTGTAATTGGGCTTCTAACTCGGTAATTTGTTCCTTTAACTGCTGTTCTCGTTTCTCCGCTTGTGCTAAACTATCTTTTAAATTAACCACAGTGGTTTCTTGGTGTTGGGCTTCTTCGAGTGCCTGTCTCAATTCCGCAACCGTAGCTTCAAGGTCAGCTTTGGTGGGAGTTGAAGATTTACTGGTACTGGTTCTCCGGCGAGTTGCCATGGTTGATTCGTCCTCTGTTTCTGTATTCGGTTCGTTAGACTCTTCAATAGGTTGCTGATGGGAAGATGGCGATTTTTCCACCTCTTCCC
>CAZNNK010000675.1:0-4309 GCA_964574085.1 uncultured Coleofasciculus sp. | reverse complement strand
ATTCCTGTATCTTTTACTGCAAATTGTAACTGATAGCGATCTCCCCCATCTCCCCTATCTCCCTCATCCGCCAAAATCTGGGCGGTTACGGAAACCAAAACCTCTCCGGTTGGCGTGAATTTCACCGCATTACTAATTAAATTAACTAAGATTTGACGCAACCGCGTCACATCTCCAGCAATCCAATTGGGGGTTTGGGAGTCAATTAAATAGGCTAATTCTAGATTTTTCTCGGCGGCTTTGGTGGTGAGGAGATCCAGCGCTTCTTCAATGCAGGTGCGGAGTTCAAAGGGTTGTTCCTCTAACTCCATTTTTCCCGATTCAATTTTTGAGAAATCTAGAATATCGTTAATAATCGTTAGTAGGGCATCTCCACTATTACGAATAGTTTCAGCAAAATAGCGCTGATCTGATGTCAAGTCAGTATCCAGCAGTAACCCCGTCATGCCAATCACCGCATTCATTGGCGTGCGAATTTCATGACTCATGGTTGCCAAGAATTCACTTTTCGCTTGGGTGGCGGCTTCGGCGGTTTGTCGGGCTTTTTCTAAGGCTACATTTTGTTCGGTTAACTGTTGACGTTGGCGGGTTTCCTGTTCCCACAAATGCGCCTGGGCGATCGCAATCCCGACTTGATCGGCAACGGCTTCGAGTAACTCAATTTCATGACTTGACCAATGGCGATAGGAATCACACTGATGCAAGCCAATAATCCCATTCGGTTCCCCTTGATAGGAGGTGCGAATTGCCAGCATGGATTTTAATCCAATCTGACAACAGAGTTGGGTACAGCCTAACAACAAGGGATCGGCATAGACATCTGGTGAGGAAATTGCCTTATCTTGTTTTAATAACTGTTGAACATGAGGATTTCTCTGAACAGGAACTTCTAATTGGAGAATGGATTCATATCCTGTTTCTAAATATTCTGCCACCAAAGGAATGGCTGGTGTCGGTTCCGTCAGGTAGGTATGAATAATACAGCGATTGACGCCAAAGGTTTGACCGATTTGGCTGGCGGTGGTTTGAAAGATTTCTTTGGTGTTTAAACTGCGGCGAATTTCTTGGGTGATTTGCTTTAGCAGAACGGTTCGCATTAATTGTTGCTGAAGTGCAATCTCGGCTTGCTTGCGATCGCTAATATCAATGGATACTCCTAAGACGGCGGGAACATCGGAGTCAGCGACACAAAAGGGTATTTTTGTAGTTTGCAGAATTCGAGTTTCGCCTTGGGCATTGGTAATCGTTTCTTCGGGAATATAAAGGGTTTCTCCACTGCTAATAACGTGCAAGTCAGCTTTTCGGTATTGATGGGCATCGTCTACTGATGGGGCAACCTCTGTTTCTGCCCGATCCAGTAAGGCTTCGACGGTGGTTCCGTAAGTATCAGCGACGGCTTGATTGACTAAAATAAACTGACCGTCTTTATTTTTGGCAAAGATTAAATGGGGAACTAAATCAATGACTTGGCGAAGTTTTTGTTCGCTGGCTTTGAGTTGGGCATCTGCCCATTTGTAGTGAGTAATATCCCGAAGTGTGCCAGAGGTTCCAGTGATTGTATTATCGGGGGCAAAGGTTAATTGGGCATGAACTTCAATCCAGCGATATCCGCCATCTTTGGTAAGACACCTAACTTCATGCTGGCAATAGTCTTTTTTTTGTTCCAGTAAGGGTTGAAATAAATCTACGTTGCGTTGGCGATCATCGGGGTGAATATACTCTAAGAAGTTTGTGCCAATGCTTTCCCCTAATGTAAAGCCAGTAATCTCTGTCCAAGCTGGATTTAGAAATGTCCATACCCCAGTTGCATCGGTTTGAAAAATGACTTCTTTAACGCTTTCAATCACTGAACGATAATTCTCTTCACTCTCCCGCAGTCGTTCTTCAACCTGCTTGCGATCGGTAATATCAATACAGGAACCGGTATAGCCAGCAAAGTGACCCGTGGAGGTAAACCGAGGCACGCCTGTATTTAAAATCCAGCGATAGTTGCCATCATGTCGGCGTAAACGGTATTCCATGCGAAACCGTTTTTGGGCTTTAAAGGCGTTGGAATAGGTTTCTATACAATAGTGATAATCATCAGGATGAATTCCTTCTGTCCAGCCATTACCTATTTCTTGGTCTAAGGTGCGTCCGGTAAATTCTAACCAGGTTTTATTGAAAAAGTAACAGTGACTATCGGTTCTAGCTAACCAGATTAAGACGGGGGCAGTGTCGGCTAAGAGGCGAAAGCGTTCTTCACTTTCTCGCAGGCGTTCTTCGGCGAGTTTACTTTCGGTAATGTCTTCAATTGAGCCTTCATAATAGAGAATGATTCCCGATAGGTCGGTGACGGCACGGGCATTTTTACGAATCCAAATTTTCCGCCCATCTTGGCGATAAACCTGGGTTTCAAATTTAGAGACGGCTTTATTTTGTTGAATTAATTGAGTTAAACGTCTATGGTCATCCGGATTAACATAAAGTTGTTGTTCAATATTTGTTAGGGACTGTAAAAAATGGCTGGGTGAAGCATAGCCAAGTATCTGGGCAAAGGCAGGATTAACACTGATATAGATGCCATCAGGGGTACGTTGAAATATGCCCTCAACCGCATTTTCAAAGATACTGCGATAATTGGCTTGACTCAGGCTTAATTGTTCATTGGCTGTCTGGAGTGCAGCGGTTCGTTCTGCGACCAGTTCTTCTAAATGGTTCCGATAGTCGGCTAATTCTTTCTCGGTACGAAGGCGTTCTTTAATTTCCGCGATCGCCCGATCTCTCATGGTGCGATAGTTATGAACTTGTTGGGTGAGTTCGGTAACGTCTTGAATCGATAATAAAGCATAATACTCGCCATCTTTTTCACTAGGAACGGCGGTAACGGTGGTATGTTGAATCCGTAATGATCCGTCGGCTAAAGGTGCAGGAATCAGGTGGATGTGAAGTTGGGAGGAAAAGACGGTGGGGGGTCCTCCCGTAAAAATTTGTTGCAGACGGGTGGTATATTTGGGATGATTCAGGTGGGGAAAATGATCGGTAATTTTTTGACCGAGGATTTGCTGTTTGGAGAGATGCGTCCAGTTTTCCAAGCAACGATTCCAATATAAAACCACTAAATCCGATCGCAGGACACAGTTACCTATAGGGACTTGATCCAGGACATGAAATTGATGCGCCGCTGTTTGGATTTCAGTCGCGATCGCGGTTTTATTTCCAGGGTGGTTTACGTGAGATGATAATACCATGTTTATTGAAAAATGCAATAGGTTGGGTCATTAATTAACCAATTGTAGGGGCGGGTTTAGGAACTAAATTTGGCTATTTACCCATAACTGAACAGCAAAACCCGCCCTTCTCCACCGATAACTAATTCATTATTTTATAAATAAATTATTCAATCTATACCGATAAAGGCAATGTAACCGTAAACATAGTTCCTTCTCCCACTTGACTGTTTACCGTAATCTCACCCCCTTGTAAATCAACCGCCCGTTTAACAATCGCCAACCCCAATCCCGTTCCCGAAATATTTCCCACATTTTGCGCCCGATGAAACGCCTCAAAGAGTTTTTCTTGATCCGCCAAGGGAATCCCAATCCCTTGGTCTTTAATTTGGAAAATAGCGGATGAATCCTGACAGACGAGGTTCACGGTAACGATTCCACAATTGGGAGAATACTTAATCGCATTTGAGATTAAATTGGTCAGAATATGCCGCAACAGCTTCTCATCCATGCAGACGTTCAGGTTAGGGCATTGATGGGTAAATACCAGAGAATGATGCTGTCCTAAACTCAACTGTAACTCCTCAATCAAGCCGTGGCAAAATTCAACTAAATCCAGAGGAACTGGCTGCAACTGAAGTTTTCCGGCTTCGGCTTTGCCAATCAGGGTAACATCTTCTAAAACTTGGACTAAATGTTTAACGGTTCCTTGAATACGATGGATATGAGTGAGTTTTTTATCCGGTGTCCATTTATGACCATAATGTTCCAGTAATTCCGCCGAACTTAAAATAGTGGTCAGGGGAGTGCGAAACTCATGAGAGGTCATGGTGACAAAGCGGGATTTGAGTTCACTGAGTTCTTTTTCTTTAGCTAAAGCTTTGCGAACCTCCTCTTCAGCTTGCTTGCGATCGGTAATATCAATTCCTACCGAAACGGCTGCCCGTCCTTGTTGGTATTTTTGGGCAACAATTAAGTAACTCCGGGTAGTATCATTGACGTAAGCTTCAATTACTTGACTAGCGGCTGGTTCGGGACTGGCAATAAATTGACGCATAAAGTCAGCAAAGCCGGGACTTGCTTTCATAAAGCCGACATCT
>CAZNNK010000674.1:0-4311 GCA_964574085.1 uncultured Coleofasciculus sp. | reverse complement strand
GAGGATGCCCGATCAAAAAGCTTCCCCAAGGGCGGGTTTAGTCAAGTTTCATCGAAAGTCGCATAAGTTATCTGTAAAACCCGCCCCTACACCCACGCTCCCTGCCTCCGCTACTAACTGGAGTTAGCGTAAATTTACAAATTTGTCAATAAAATCAGTGGGGCAAGTGGTATTATAAAAATAATCAGACAGTGTGTTCCATAGGAGGTTCGCTCATGTCACCATTATTGCCGCTCATACTGCTATGGGTTTTTCTAGGAATGGCTTTTTTATCGAGCATCCATGCAGAAGGCAGAGCTATTACTTAGCGCCAAAAACATAGAAAGAAAAGCAACAAGCACATACAGCTCGCTTTGCTATACTACGAATAGAACGAACATCCGAGGAAGTCGGATTCCTGTAAAGCGGTGCCTCGGAACTGAGTATCGTTCCTCAATAGTTTCGTACAAAACAGGCTATATGCTTGTGGGTCGGGAGAAGTCTTTCCCCTCTTGGGGAGAAAGACACTTCACGCATATCAATACCAAAAAAGGGGAAAGAAATTTCTTTCCCCTTAAACTCTCTATGGGCTGGAATTGCATAAGTTGCATAGTTAAAGAAAAATGAGATAATCTGTGGCTACTTGTCAACAAGCGTTTCCCATGTCAGGAGCAGAGCGGATTATCGTCCCCTTAGATGTACCTACTGAAACCCACGCGATCGCCCTCGTGGAACAATTACCTCAGGTGAAGTTCTGGAAAGTCGGACTGGAGCTATTTGTCAGCAGTGGGCCCGCGATTCTTCAGGTTCTCAAAGATCGGCAAAAACAGATATTTTTAGATCTCAAGTTTCACGATATTCCCAATACGGTAGCTGGGGCGACACGGGCGGCGGCTGGATACGGGGTAGATTTACTGACAATTCATGCTGTAGCAGGTCGCATGGCACTCAAAGAGGCGGTAGTCGCAGCGAAGCAAGGAGCAGAAGCCGCTGCTTGTTCACCCCCGAAATTAATTGGGATTTCCCTACTCACCAGTTTAAACTCGCGAGATTTAGCCTTTGATTTAAAAGTTCCAATTGAATTACCCGAATACGCCCTACAGATGGCACTTTTGGCGCAAGAAGCTGGATTAAATGGCGCAGTTTGTTCACCCCAAGAAGTGTCCCAGATTCGACAAGTGTGTGGCGATGGCTTTCTCCTGGTTTGTCCCGGCGTCCGCCCCAGTTGGTCGGAACAGGGCGATCAACGGCGATCGATGACACCCGCAGATGCTCTGAAAGCGGGCGCTGATTACCTGGTAATTGGACGCCCGATCACGGCGGCACCTGACCCCGTTGCGGCGTGGGAGAGAATTTGCCAGGAGTTAGATGAAGTCTTTCGTTAATCGTAGGGGCGGGTTTAGCCACTAAATTCATATATTCTTCAATAACGGAACAACAAAACCCGCCCTGTCTCACCAATAATTCGCCTCACTAAGTAGTCGGACAAAAGAAAACGGTACTGTATTAAGTGCAAGTAAATCGCCCTTAAACCCTTACTGTTCCCTGTTAAGAGTTCCCTAATCTCAACCGTTAACTTTAATTGTGTCCACCTACTTACAATACCTATTCAGCAAGCCCTATTGACTAACTTATGAATCTTAAGTTAATCCAATCTGCGATAGTTATCTGTTGGCTGGGATTTCAGATACCTAGTGGGGCGTTTAACACCGACTATATCCTCGGCTCACAAACGCTGAAGATGAAATCAACAAAGCCAATAGTCCTCTCCTGTACCTCTCCACTCCTGCACTCCTGTCCTCCTAAACCCCCGCTTCTGGCTCAATCGGCGACTTGTCCCTCTGATGTAGAAACATTAACCTCTTTGATGCTGCGGGATTTACCTGACTACGCGAATCGGGTGATTCAGCGATCGCGCCCAGTCAATGAGGACGTAGATATCATTCTATATATTATTGTGGCAGGGCGAGCGGAATTTCAACCCCTGACTCTTGGTCCGGGTTCCTATAATTCTGTGACGGCTGCAAACGTAGAACCCCCGCAACAAGTGTTTTTCACCACTCTAGAACGCCAATATGTCGAGGGAGGTGCGATCGAACGAGAGAGTTTTCACTGGCTATTTTTAACCCATACCGATAGTGGATGGCGCTTGGCGATGATGTTTACGCGCCTAGGTTCACCTTCACCAGAACGCCCACCAACCCCGCCGCGAGAGAGTAGCGATGGTATTATAGGTCGAGCCGTGCAGCTCTGGTTGCGAGATTGTCGGGCGGGCGCAATTCGAGTCTCCTCCAAATAAGTGGGGGCTGCTGAATAAGTATTGGGGAGATGGGGAGATGGGGGAGATGAGGGAGATGAGGGAAATGCTGCTTTTAATTAACCTTAATCTTCAGAAATCCTCAATTCGTGAATATTCCAGAACGCACCACCTAAAGCCGAATACTCAATCCCCTCCACGCGATCGCGTACAGCCGTCATCGAAAGCGGATTCACCATATAGATAAAGGGTAAGTATTCTTTGATCAGCCGTTGTGCTTCGCCGTAAATGGCTTTGCGCTTCTGTTCATCTAACTCTTGAGACCCTTTAATGTAAAGATCATTAATCTCTTGCTCCCAAGGTGCAACTTCCCTGCCTTGAATCTCCGGTTGACCAACCGTTGGTTTTTGATTGAAACTGTGCAATCCACCTTCTGTAGACCAGACATTAGCACTATTGTTCGGTTCTAATCCACCACCGGAAAAACTCAGCAGATGACATTCCCAATCCAAGCTATTACTGAGTTTTTCCACCAAGGTACTAAAAGCAATCGGGTTAAAATCCACTTGAATGCCAATTTTCGCCAAATCTCGTTTAATTTGCGCTCCCATGGCTTCGCGTAGTTTATTCCCCGCATTGGTGATTAAGGTAAAACGCACCCGATTCCCTTGATCATCAAGAAGTTGTCCTTCATCGTTATACTGGAAGCCCGCGTTTAACAGTAATTCTTTGGCTTTGTCAGGATTATACTCGTAAATTGGCAGTCCCTCTTCGGGAGACAAATAATAAGGACTTTGTACCGGAAGGTTGGAATATTGCGGTTTACCCAATCCCCGAAATGAATTATCAATCATCGTTTTCCGGTCAATTGCATAAGCCACCGCCTGTCTAAATTCCAGGGTATTAAACCAACGGGATTTCATCGGTTCAATCAGCGGTTCGCCATCCCGACTGCCTTTGTTAAGGTTGAAGGAAATAAAACTAGAACTTAGAGTTGGACCACCAACGTAAATGTTAAAGTTACTACGTTCTTCTTCCCGCTTGAGTAGGGAATAGAAATCCGGTGAGACACTAATCGCATCTAACCCACCGGAACGAAATTGCAAAAAGGCAGTATCAGTGGATTCAACAACTTCCCAGAAGAGGCGATTAATATAAGGTTGGGATTGACCTTGAGGTCCTTGACGCCAGTAGTGAGGATTGCGGCGGAAGACTAAGCGTTGATTGGTATTGTAGCGATCGAGTTGGTAGGGTCCATTGACAATAATTTTATCCGGGTCGGTATCCACTCCCCAAGTGGTCATAAACTTGGGTCTTCCTTCTTGGTCTTTCTCCGTTACCGTATCCTTCAGGGCGTGGGCGGGTAAAATTGCTAGTCCTGTGGTGCGGAGAAAAGGCGCAAAGGGTTCGGGTGTGGTAAATTCAATTCGTCTTTGATCGAGTTTCCGCACGCTGGGAAAGCCGCGTGTTTCGCCAATTCTGAGAATGTCGCGAACATCGGTGGGAATGTCTTCGTTGAGGTAGATATCGTTATAGGTAAAGACGACATCATCAACGGTTAAGGGTTCTCCATCCGACCACTTTAATCCCTCTCGCAGGGTAAAGATAATCCGCTGTTGGTTGTCCGAGATGTCCCATGATTCGGCGAGGGAGGGTTCAATTTCGCCAGTGACACCATTTTCCGTTACCAGTCCCTCGTAAGTGTAGCCAAAAATATTCGGCGACTCCTGAGAGAGGGCGTAGTTAAAGGTTTTGGGGTCACTGAGAATACTGGTAACCAGTTGAGAACCCGGTGCGGCTTGCGAGGTAAAGATGGCGGGGTTACAGGCGGATAGTGCGATCGCGACAACACAGGTCAGTAGACTCAGACACCAGCGACGCAGAGGAATGTTGGGCAAGATAGTCACGAATCCTATTGAAAGCTTACACCCCTAATTTTAGGGCTAGGTAGAGACGTTGCATGCAACGTCTCTACAACCCGGTTAGGCTTCAGCCATCCGCATCACAGAGGATAACGGCTGAAGGGGTGACAAGCCGTCTTACACCCTTGAAAATGAGGCTTTGAGCGACATTAA
>CAZNNK010000673.1:0-4312 GCA_964574085.1 uncultured Coleofasciculus sp. | reverse complement strand
CCCGTATAACTTGGGTAGCATTTTGTAAAAAATGGTGTATTTCCACCGAAGTATGCCTAATCACTGACACCACAAAGGGAGCCAACAGGCTCCCTAAAAACTGATCTAATTGTCACAAGCGCCTATCTCAGCGACATTTGACCTAAGATTTTTGGCTCTGGCGTTTGGCGACGACTAAACCACCTACGCCAATTAAGCCGAGTAGAATCGACGGTTCTGGCACATCAACAGGATCAAGCGTAAACTGTGGATCATAGACTCCAGTATGCGAATGGGTTCCATCGTCAGATGAAAGGGTAGATCTAGCCGCACTGAAGGTATAAGCATAACTTGTTCTACCGTTATGAGTTACTTTAACCACCTCACTGGCTTGCAATTGTGGTGGTAGTATCCCCCAGCGTTGAGCAAATTTGAGTTGTTCATCCTGAGCTGGGTTGAGGACGCCTAATAACATCTGTGTCGCGTCATAGTGACCCGCTAAACCAATATCCACTGTGCCGTTATCATTATTGACGTAGCTGATATTTGCGTCACTGAACCGTTGGAACCCGTCGTTGTCCAGGAATGTGTTGTATAAACTTGCTTTGTTGTTGTAACCCATAACCCTGAGTAAACCATCGTTAATGTTATAGGCATTCAAAGCAGCGTTAAACCAGTCATAGGCTAATGTACCTTCCCTATAGCTAGTATTTAAGCTTTCGCCAAACCAGTCCACTGCCGTAAGGCTACTCAGCGTCATGCTTCTACCATCATCAAACGTTACGTCTAAACTGGTCACTTCATCATGCGCTTTGAATTCATCTAGGTCAAGTTGTTCGCTGCTGGCAAATAATTCTAGGTTTCCACCGGGTTCGCCGGGTTGACATTGATATTGAGGCTCATAGGCGGGAACACTGCAATTTCCTTGTAAGAGAGCATTGATGTCGGCATCTGGATTGGCTACCGTTGTATCCAAGCTGCCATCATTATTAGAATCGATCGCCTCATATTTAATAATGTCTGAACCAGAGAGAGTAAATGTTGTTGCAGAAGCCGGAGCAGTGGCGATCGCGCTGACACTGGCAAGAATTGATGCGCCAAACAGAAGTTTTTTCAGATTGCTTTTCATGATGTATTTCCCTAGTGATTGAGTGGTGACAAAGTTTAAGGGTTGTATGATTTCGCTTACCATGGCAATATATTCGCCATTCATCTCCTGGATTTCAGGAAATGAAAAGACAACGTAAGCCTTTCAAGTTAGCGAAATTTTATCGATTCGCTGGGTTGCATTTTTCTCCTTAGTTATCAAACCCAGCCTACTTTCAGATATCTTTTATTATAGAGATACCGACTCCTAAAATGGGTGAAGTCCGTGTAAAACTTCTATATGCTTCTGTGAAGATTTAGAGAAGGCTAGGGAAAAGTCCAGGACGTAGCATGAGTTAAATAGGGACAAACCTACCTGATTTTTTCAACTTTTATAACAGTTTTCTCCCGGTTTAGCGGCAAAATATTTAGGGCTTGCTGCACAACCCGGAAACCCTTATCTATTTAAATACCGAATAGTTTAAACAGAGGGTTCTGTAACCGTACCATGCGATCGCAGAAATCCAGCGATTCGCTGCACGGCTGTTTCTAACACATCAGGTTCATGCACCAAAGCAAAGCGAACATATCCTTCCCCAGCTTTACCAAACCCAGCCCCCGGTGATGCCGCCACTCCGGTTTCTTCTACTAACTGGGTACAAAATTGGATCGAATTCTGCTCCCAAGGTTGGGGTAATTTTGCCCAGACATACATCGTCGCTTGGGGAAGTGGCACCTGCCAACCGATACGGTTTAACGCCTGCACAAACGCATCCCGCCGTTTCTGAAACGTAGTTACCATCGCTTGCACACTATCTTGATTTCCCTGTAGCGCCGCGATCGCACCGTTTAAAATTCCGCGATACTGATTAAAATCCACCACCGCCTTGATTTGGCGCAGTGCCTTAATCAGTTGAGCATTGCCGATCGCATACCCAATGCGAAAGCCGCCCATATTATAGGATTTAGAAAAGGTAAAAAATTCAATCGATATCTCTTTAGTGGGGTCAGCTTGTAAAACCGAAGGCGCTAGGGCGTTCAGATTGGCGGGTGCTTTACCATCGGGAGAAAATACCAAATCAGCATAAGGGAAATCGTGAACCAGAACCACATCATGCTGGCGACAAAAAGCCACCGCTTTCTGGAAAAACGATAATGGTGCGATCGCGCTGGTGGGATTATGAGGATAATTCAACACCATCATCTTGGCTTGGGCAAGCACAGAGGGGGGAATCTCTTCAAAGACGGGTAAAAACTGATTTTCTGCCAACAGAGGCATCGGATAGATTTGACCCCCTGCCAAATACACCCCACCGACATGAGACGGATACCCTGGATCAAGCAACAAGGCAAAATCACCAGGGTTGAGAATGGCTAAGGGTAAATGTGCCGTTCCCTCTTGAGAACCAATTAGAGGCAGAACCTCGGTTTCTGGGTCAACCGGAACACCAAATCGTTGAGTATACGCCTTAGCTACAGCCTGACGGAACGCTTGCGTCCCATGAAACAGTAAGTAACCATGAGTGCTGGGGTCATGCAGCGAAGCCTCAATCGCAGCAACAACATGATCAGATGCTGATAAATCAGAGGAACCCAATGACAGGTCAATAATATCTTGACCCAAGGCTCTAGCCTTTGCCTTCGCCTGATCCATATCAGCAAACACATTGGCTTGCAGGGGTTGTAAACGTTGAGCCAACTGCATGATTTAGTTCAAAGTTCGTTATCTATCATGTCCTGCAATGCTTGCTTACCGATTGCGCCTTCGTGGGATTTAGCAACCTCGCCCTTTTTAAACAGTAAGAGTGCGGGGACTCCTTCGACGTGATACTGCTTCACCGTAGCGGGATTTGGATCAACTTCCATCTTAGTCACTTTCAGGCGATCGCTATAATTTTGCGCTACCCAATTCACCGAGGGTGAGACCAGACGGCAAGGACCACACCAAGTTGCCCAGAAATACACCAGCACTGGCTTGTCAGCTTTTAAAACTTCGGTTTCAAACTCCTGATCAGTAATCTCAAGCACGTTACTCACAACACCGTTCTACAACACTTGGAAGGAGCTAGACAACATTGAATATTGTTAGACATCATCCGGATTGCTTCCTGCTTCACCCTGGCGGTGTCGGCACTCAACCAGTCCACAGGCTTAAAATCGGACGAAACTCGCCCTAGAAAAAGACTGTAATTTTAGTAATTTGAGAAACTTCGCTGCTTTACTCCGTTATTTTCAGCGCCATTAAGGTTGCTGGATTTCTTAACCGCCTTATTACAGGTGCGCTACTTTTAAAAGCTTTGTTACGGGATCTCAAGCCCTAATTTTTTTAGCTTGGTTTTCGCTCCTGTGGTCATTATAACACAACAACGCTTTGACAAGGTATCCAACAATGTCAAATTCTGTCCAAAGATTTAGTTACAGTTATTTACCCTCCATCAAAACAAAACCAATGACTACTGTAGCGAGACGGGCTACATCTCGACAATGGTTTGTCACGGTTAATCGGCTTATTGGTTTTGGCTGTCGGATTTAGAGACGCGCCGTGGCGCGTCTCTGGGATGGATGGGCTAATGCTTACAAATTGTCGATTTGCTTTCGTAGTTGTTCCAATTCGTCGTCAACTTCGGATTGGGGGGCAGCACCCGAATCCGTTTTCTGCTCTGATGTGCCTTCTAAAGCGGGCTGAGAGACAGAACCGCCGGATAACTGGGCTTTCATTGCCGTCAACTCATCATCAACATCACTGCCTGATTCCAGGGCAGCAAACTGACTTTCTAAGTCAGCACCACCCAACTCATGAGCCGCTTGGGAACGGGCTTCGAGTTCCATCACTTTGTCTTCCATCCGCTCAAATGCTCCCATCGCCGAGCCAGTTCCCAACCGACCAATGGTGCTTTGTAGCTGCTCATTTGCCTTGGCAGCACTCACCCGTGCCTTGAGCATATCTTTCTTGGTCTTCGCCTCAGAAATTTTACTTTCCAAGGCAATCAGGTTACGCTTCAGGGTGTCTACTTGAGCCGTTTGCTGTTCAAGCTGACCTTTGAGGGTAGCTGCCGTTTCAGTGACGGATTTTTTGCGCTGGAGCGCTTCCCGGGCTAGGTTTTCATCCCCTTTTTGCAGGGCAAGTTGGGCGCGTTGCTGCCAGTTATTGGCTTCGGATTGGTTTTTATTGTATTGTTGCTCGGTACGTTTTTGGGTGGCAATGGATCGGGCAACGGCTTGGCGCAGTTGTACCAGATCTACTTGC
>CAZNNK010000672.1:0-4320 GCA_964574085.1 uncultured Coleofasciculus sp. | reverse complement strand
ATCTTAGCCCGGGCAACGGAGGAGTTGAAACGCCACGGAAAACGGGGATTAGTGGTTATTGTTGATAATTTAGATCGGGTTCAAGATCGGCGCAATGATTCCGGACGGACTCAACCCGAATATCTGTTTGTGGATCGCGGTGAGCAGTTAGGGAAACTCAACTGTCATCTGGTTTATACTATCCCATTAGCGTTGATTTTTTCCAATGATTATCAAGCTTTAACCAATCGCTTTGGTGGGGGGATTGCGCCGAAAATCTTACCGATGGTGCCGATTCAGTTACGGGATGGGAGCGATTGTGAGCAGGGAATTGCCCTGTTACAGCAGTTAATTTTAGCCCGGGCGTTTCCAGAGGTAGCACCGGAGGAACGCTTGAGTTTAGTCACTCAAATCTTTGATCAGGGGGAAACCTTAGACCGTTTATGTCGCATTAGTGGCGGTCATGTGCGAAACTTATTAGGGATGCTGTTTCGCTGTTTGCAGGAACAAGATCCGCCGATCTGCCGCGATACTCTAGAGATGGCGATTCGGGAATATCGGGATAGTTTAATCTTAGGGATTACCGATGATGAGTGGGAGTTATTGCGGCGGGTAAACCAAGAGCAACGGGTGAGTGGGGAGGATGGACATAAAACATTATTACGCAGTTTATTTGTGTTTGAATATCATGATTCCCAAGGGCGATGGTTTGGGGTGAATCCAGTTTTGTTAGAAACCCGCCAATTGTAGAGACCGTCCATGTTTGGTCTCTACAACGGTTATGAATCAACCTTTAACGTTATGACTGATGCCAATTATCCCGAAGCGGCTGAAACCCATAATCCGCGCTCATTAAATACATTAATCCGGGCGATTACCCTATCCAGTGGGCGGCGGTTTTCGCTGATTTTTGTCCGCTGTAATTATACCGAATTACAGGAACAGATTTGCCAAGACTTACATCAGCAGTGTGGGGTGGAGATTCGAGAATTGGTGTTATCTCCGTCAACCGATACCCTCTATAGTGTAATTAAAACCGAAGTCGGAGATGAGCCGTTATCGGCGTTAATGATTTTGGGGGTGGAGACTGTTACAGATTTGGATAATCTCCTCCTAGCAACGAATCAAGTTCGGGATGAATTTAGAAAAGACTTTAAGTTTCCCATTGTTATTTGGGTGACAGATGAGGTACTGAAAAAGTTAGTCCGATTGGCGCCAGACTTCTATAATTGGGGCGCTCCACCCATTTCCTTTTTTTTAACCCCAACGGCGTTGATTGAGGTTCTGAATCGGGGGGTAGAGGCGGTATTTGCTCAGGAGTCGGTGGCGATTCCCGAATTAGAATTAGCGCTGAAGGATTTACAAGGGCGAGGTGAAGAAGTAGCGACGGATTTAGCCGCCGGGTTAGAGTTTGTTTGGGGGAGAGAGGATTATATTCAGGATAACCTGGATGACGCGATCGCGCATTATCAACAGTGTCTTTCTCGGTGGGAATCGCCGCCGAAAGAACATCCTGAACGGAAAGGGATTCTCTTGATTCACTTGGGGTTCTGTTCTTGGCGTCAAGCCGAGTTAAATCGGGCAGAAAAACGGCGGTATTGGCAAGAGGCGAGGGACTATTTTAACCAGGGAATTGCAGTATTTGAGGGAGTGGAACGTCCGGATTTAGTGGCGCAATTTATCGGGGAGTTGGGGGAGGTTTTACAACGGTTAGAAGCGTGGGATGGGTTACAGGAATTAGCGGAAAAGGGGTTAAGATTACATCACGTTTATGGAAGTGAGCGACAACAGGCGCGGGATTATGGCTTTTTAGCTGAAGTGGCGCTGGCGCGAGGGAATTGGCATGAGGCGAAACGATTGGCAAATCAGGCATTACAGTGTAGAGACGCGCCATGGCGCGTCTCTACAAATGTACCGGATCAGGGACATAGTTTATATCTATTCCTTTTAGCTAAAGCCGAGGCAGGATTAAATCAAATTCCGTCGGCGATTGAGACATTGGAACGGGTGAGAGTTGAAACCCATCCCCAGGATAATCCCCAGGTTTATAGTAATAGTTTAAAGGAACTGCAACGGCTCTATTTTAATCAGCAGGACTATTTAAAAGCATTTGCGATTAAGCAAGAACAAGGATTAGTTGAAAGTCAGTTAGGCTTACGGGCATTTATTGGCGCGAGTCGTCTGCAACCCTTACCGGGAGAGTCTCAGGATAAGGTGGCGTTGGAGATTACGGCGTCGGGAAGAGGGCGGGATGTGGAGCGTTTAATCGGTAGAATTGCCCGTGATGATTGTAAGTTAACCGTGATTCATGGGCAATCCGGTGTGGGGAAAAGTTCGATTGTGAATGGGGGATTGGTGCCAGCGTTACGGCAGAAGCAAATGGTGAAGGGGTTGGATGTTTTACCGATTCCCTTGCGAGTTTATACAAATTGGGTGGAAGAATTGGGGCGGTTGTTGGTAGAAACGAGGGCGGTTGAAACCGCAACTACACAAACAAAACCTGCCTTCGCAGGTTCTGAACTGACTGAGGCTGATTTAGTTCGCGCAGGCGAACTTCGTTTGTCTAGCCGCGAATTCTATTCGCCGGAACAAGGGGCTATCCTCGAACAACTACAACAAAATGAACAGCGTCATCGGTTAGTGGTATTGATTTTTGATCAGTTTGAGGAGTTCTTCTTTGTTTGTCAGGATACTGCTACCAGAAAACCCTTTTTTGAGTTCCTCAGTGATTGTCTGAATCTTCCATATCTGAAAGTTATTTTATCCCTGCGGGAAGACTATCTCCATTATCTGTTGGAGTGTGAACGTCTGGCGCGGATTGATGTAATTAATAATGATATTCTGAATAAGAGTAATCGCTATGAGTTGGGGGATTTTGCCCCAGAGGATGCTCAGGGGATTATTGAACAGTTGACCGCGCGTTCTCAGTTTCATCTGGAGTCGGAATTAGTCGGGCAGTTGGTGCAGGATTTAGCGGGAGATGCGGGGAAGGTGCGCCCGATTGAATTGCAAATTGTTGGGGCGCAATTGCAAGCCGAGGGGATAACGACGCTGGCTGAGTATCGCCAACGGGGGACAAAGGATGAGTTGGTGAAGCGGTATGTAGAAGCCGTGATTAAAGATTGTGGGCAAGAGAATCAACGAGTTGGGGAGTTGGTGTTGTATTTGTTGACGGATGAGAAGAATACTCGTCCCCTAAAGACTCGTAGTGATTTGGTATCGGAGTTAACCGCTTTACCCTTAGATGGGGTGATGGATAGTCAGCAGTTGGAGTTGGTGCTGAAGATTTTTGTGGATTCTGGTTTGGTGGTGTTGTTACCGGAAAATCCGGCAGATCGATATCAGTTGGTGCATGATTATTTAGTCGGGTTTATTCGTCAGCAGGAAGGGTTTGGCATTGTTGCCGAATTAAAGGCAGAACGGGAGAGACGGCGGCGGAGTGAGGAGAGGTTAAAGGTTGTTGAACAACGCAAGCAGCAAGTCGAGCAAGAGTTAGTCGTGGCGCAAGCGGAACTTGAGCGGGTTAATCAAGAAGCCAGAGAGACAATTCAAATGGCAAATCAACAACTCAAAGAGGCAGAGGAACGGCTAGCCAATGCCAGAAAAAAACAACAGGAAGCCCAAGTCGAACTGGCAGAAGCTCAGGCGGGGACTCGGTTAGAGCGAGCCGGGGTGGCGGCGATTAAACAGTTTGAGTATCAACAAATAGAAGCTTTGATATCAGCTATGGAGGCGGGGCAAGGGTTGAAAAAGTGGGTTCAAAATGGTCGCCCTTTAGAAACGTATCCCGCCACTAGCCCACTGTTGGCACTCCAGACAATCTTAGATAATATTTGGGAACGCAATCAACTCCAGCATCAGGGTGGGATCAAAGCTGTAGCCTTCAGCCCAGACGGCAAGCAAATCCTGACTGGCTCATCAGACAAAACCGCTCGCCTCTGGGACATCCAGGGCAATTTGATTCAAGTATTCACCGGGCATCAGAGTTGGGTCAAGGCTATAGCCTTCAGCCCCGATGGTAAGCAAATCCTGACTGGCTCATCAGACAAAACCGCCCGCCTCTGGGACATCCAGGGCAACTTGATTCAAGCATTCACCGGGCATCAGCGTGGGGTTCTTGCTGTAGCCTTCAGTCCCGACGGCAAGCAAATCCTGACTGGCTCAGTTGACACAACTGCCCGCCTGGGGGACAATCAGGGCAGCTTAATTCAAGAATTAATCGGTCATCAGGGTTGGGTCTGGGACGTAGCCTTCAGCCCCGATGGTAAGCAAATCCTGACTGGCTCAGAGGACAAAACCGCCCGCCTTTGGGACATCCAGGGCAACTTGATTCAAGAATTA
>CAZNNK010000671.1:0-4323 GCA_964574085.1 uncultured Coleofasciculus sp. | reverse complement strand
ATAAAGTGCAGTATAGAGGAGTAGCCAGTCTCTGAGGAGTTGCGGAATATCGGGGGCTGTTGGCAAACTCCCCGTGAATTGCATATACAGATTCCCCACCTCTCCCAACTGTGCTGTCACCGAACTAAATCCAGAACTGAAGTTGCCTGAGCCGAGATTTAAAACAACGATTTTACTCATAGCTGCTCCTTGGGTGAATAGGTTAGGAAACAGGTAGGGATAACTGTAATTCGTCTACCGATTCATTTATGATTTCACTCAAATTATACTATAAAATTGACGAATACCATCAAAACTGTAGGATGCGTTAGCAAAGCGTAACGCACCATTATTTAAGCCAGTAGGCGACATGACAAAGCGTAATGAACCATTGTTTAAGTCGGTTCGCAAAAATCAACTCAACAGACTTAAATGTTGTCAACACACCTCAACCCCTTACCAATGACAAAGGACAAATGACCCGTCATAGTGTAAAAGATTCGGTAACACTGACACCATTTAGAACAACCTGAAGACCAAAATTAGTTCCCGGTTCGACTCGAAATTGTCGGAGTTGAACCCATAAATCTAACCCTCTCGATTGTACCGCTTGCAGCCTATCTCCAGACTCTGAAAGTAAAGCCAGTGTCAGATTTCCGGGTAAATAGCGATCGCCTCCCGTAGGATGGACTTGAACGAACACACTAACCTTGCGATCACTCTCTTGAGTTAGTGCCATAACCAAGGCGATGCGATGAGTTCCCAACTCCATGCCTAAATCGATTAATTTAGCTCGCATAATATCGGCATCTGGAAAAAGTTGAACGTCAGTTTGAAATCGACGAAATGCAGGTACAGTTTGCCCTGATATCGACGGCTCACTATCAGACTCCCATAACTCTTCTAGTTGTTGCCAACCTGCCGCAAACTGATGAGAAAACCACTGATTAAGATTGACAATCGGGTTAGTTAATTGATCCAGATACTCGAATAATTCATCAAAGGGTTGTAACTGGGGCAAACATACCTGACCTGTACCAGCCGTTTGAGTAAATCCCAACAGTTTTGATTCTTTTCGCTTCAGGTCAATTGCCACAAAAACATAGCCAATGCGTTCCTGCCAAACCTCTGGCGGAATCGAGCCAAATTCGGGAATCCAGCGATAGTTTTCAGAGCCTGAATGATTCTCGAATACTTTCACCGGACGACATTCTAATGTACCCAACCCTTTAACCTTAAGATCTGCCACATCTGCCCCTAAGCAGACAACAGGATTAGCAAAATCACTGTGATCAATATCCGTATCGATTTCCATCAGTTCCAAGTAATCCCGAACCGCCCAAACTGCCAACGTATTCCAATAAACTTGTTCGGCTTTTTCGGCTGTCGGTTGTTTCTGGGCAAGCCCTTGTGCCATTTGGATTATTTTGGGCATAATGGGCATGGGTAAAGCATTCTTTAAAAGTAATTCTACGCTAGTCATCATTCGCTCCTTTCCAGTCCAATTATTGTTACGACATCAATTAATGATTCTCTATAAATATCCTTGCGATTCACCAAATTTTCGTAATAAGGGAACACAATGACGCTGGTAAAATGTTGCCAACGTGGAAACCTTACAATTAAATTCTGCTTCTAGTTTTCTCCATTCTGTCTCTGGTGGTAAGCGACGTAAGATTAAAACTTGACAAGTTATATCGGGACGTCCTCTAATATGAGATCTGGATAATTCCCCATCTGGATCTGATTCTGCCCACTGTCGGGTTTCTGCCAAAATCGGCGGGATATCAGGGTGGGTATCCGGCAAATTCTCAATTGGATCAGTTGGATTCTCCCAGTCTGGAGGCGGTTGAGCTTCATGATTTTGTTGTTGACATCGTTTTCGGAATAAATCCTTCAGTCGTTGTTTGAGATAGGCATCCAACCAGGTAATCACCGTCGCTCTCGCCGGATCATAGTTCTCGATATTGCGGCACAGATACAACCAGGTGAGTTGTAGTGCTTCTTCATAATCAGGGGTATGCTCCCGCCAGAGTTTCCCTGATTGTGCGATCGCGCGAATCAGTTGATCCAAACAGCGACGCCGTTGCAGACTGCGCCGGGGATACTGGCAGGTTTGAGCGACAAGCTGACGCAGTTGTTGATCAATATCCACATCCATGAAATCACCTGAACTCTTTGCTATTGGTTTTGGAATGGGTTGTTACCCTTTCATCCTCGGTTATACTCATCCTTAATCATCATGCCAATTGAGTCTTGCATTCAGTTATCGCCACAATTCTATAGTTTTTCGCAAAATTCACCATTTTTTGTGCGATTCATCTTGTCTGACATTTTTATATAGGGTACGGCAATGCCATGCCTCTACGGAATCCGGTTTATTCAACGATATCTTCAACTCTTTGGGCTTTTATGTAAAGGTTTGTAACGATTTTGCCCGGATTGCGAAACTTTGAGAAATGCCACCGATACCTCAACAGAGATTTAGAATTGGACTTTGGACAAACAATTTTGTCAAATTCCCGCTATTTGTGACATTAGTCTAAAGTCCAATACTTTAGGTTCAACTTTTACATATTTGCAGGAAGTAAATTATGAAACTTTTTCCTAGTATCGTCACATCAGCGACTATTGTAACAACGGCTGTCATTGGTATATCTTCTACGACGTATGCCTCAAGTCTGAATTTTGATTTGTTATTTGAAACCTCAAATCAAAGCATTTGGGATACGGGTAATGCATTTAATTTTACTCATAATAAGTCTCTGGGACTTGATTGGGATAAATCAGTAAATAAAGGATTCACTATTTTTGGTAAAGATGTAGGTTTCAATGCTTCTACTAATGGTCGAATTGGTCTTGACAGTACCTTTAATCTGAATGATGGTACTGTCAATGCCAAAATTCCAATTGATTTATCTTTGGTTATACCTGATAAGCTTGTAAGCAAAGATGAAAAGTTTATTATTCAATCAGGTTTCTCTTTTGCTGATGATGCAACTTTCACGACTTCTAGCCCTAGTGCATCTTATGATCTAGATTTTATTTTTGATGTAGCGGCGGGCATAGGCGTAAATCCGGGCTTTAATCGAGGATTTGATATTGACAAAAAAGTCACTTTAGTAAGTTTTGACACTAGCAAGTCTCCGTCAATTAAAAAAAATAGTAATTTAGGAGAATTTGAGGTAAGTATTCCTAATGTTAGTACGACGGGAAGCAATTCAGGTTTAAATAAACTTACATCATCAGGGAAAGACTCGTTTTTAGAGGGTACCCTTGACTTAGACTATATTGCCACTACTTTATTTGACTTAAAACCACTTGAAAGTAGTACAAGGATTGACTTGCCTTTGGTGCGTAAAAAGAAAGACCCTATTTTCAGTTATAATCTTTTAGATGTAGAGGCAGCTCTAGAATTAATAGCACGTCAAACATTTTCTTTGACAGGTACTTTGCCTGGATTACTTAGTCTAGAAAATGGAACTCAAATTCCTTTCAATATCGGGGAGAATGTATCCATAACTATGCCTGATGATGTTGGTCGTCTTCTCAAGATTGATGCCTTGATTGATTTCAATGCACTTTTTCACAACACGACAAGTCTGGGCATTGACTTTGATATAGATGCACTTGTTGGAAAGTTTTCTCTCAAATTTCCAAAGAAAGAATTTTCTGTGGGACCAATGTTTGAGAAGAGCGCCAATATTTTTGATACGGATATTGACGTCTACAATAAGGCATTTGACTTAGGGGGTTTTAATCAAGAGAAGGTAAGTTTTTACGTGAAGACAGATAAATATAAATATAAATATTACAATAGCCCCGAACCCCTAACCATTCTTGGTTCAGCTACAGCTCTAGGTTTTGGTGCTTTATTCAAGCGGCAACAGTCGAGGAAGCAGAAGAAAAGCTGAGGCAAACAATTAACCCGCTTGAGCAATCGCCGCCTCCGTATAGTAGGCATTGTCTATCTAATTGTTAGATGAAATAAATGCAATTTTAATAGAAAATGCCTACTCGCATCAATAGTACACATAATTATTGTTAGTCTGACATTTTTATGTAGGGACACGGCAATGCCGTGTCCCTACGAAATCTGGTTTGTTCAACGATATCTTCAACCCTTTGGGGTTTTATGTCAAGGTTTGTAACGATTTTGCTGGGATTGCGAAACTTTGATAAATACCACCGAAATATCAACAGAAGATTACCAAATCAATCAACTCAACTTGAATTTAGGAGAAATTTGAACAATGACTAATATCTACCAAAAATTAGCCCTTGCCACGGCTGGCACAGTTTTAGGTTTGGCTGCGGTTGGAGTTCATCCAGCTCAGGCAGTGG
>CAZNNK010000670.1:0-4325 GCA_964574085.1 uncultured Coleofasciculus sp. | reverse complement strand
GGCGATGGGTAACAATCCTTACAACCAACCTGGAGGACAACCCTCCTATTTTGTCCCAACTCCTAACTTTATTCCGGTGGCAACTCAGGGTTTTCCTGGGGGAGCAAATCCTTACAACCCAGCCGGGGGACAAGTTCCTTATCTGCCTCAATCTGTAATCTTGGTTCCCGTGCAAACCATGGGAATGCCCGTAGGGGGTAATAACTACAACCCAGCCGGGGGACAAGTTCCTTATCTGCCTCAAACCTTTATCCTCGTACCAGTACAATCCATGGGAGTTCCCATGGGGGCAAATCCTTATAACCCCGGAGGCGGGCAGTTTTCTTACATGCCCCAAATGCCCCAAGTTGGGTCAATGCCACCCACTCAGACTCCCGTTGGGTTTAACCCCTATAACCCAGGTGCAGGACAGTTTTATTCCTTACCCCAAAATCAAGCTGTCCAACCCGTACCGATTAACCAAAATCCGCAAAATTTTAATGGCTATAACCCAGGTGTAGGACAGTTTTCCTATCTACCCCAAAATCAAGCGCCCTTACCCGCACCCGTTAATCCCAATTCCCCAGGTTTCAACGGTTATAACTCAGGGACAGGGCAATTTTATTCCTTACCCCAAAACCAAGCCCCTTTACCCGCACCCGTTAACCCCAATTCCCAAAATTTCAACGGCTATAATCCAGCCGCAGGACAGGTTTATACCCAGCCGCAAACTCAAGCCGCATTACCTCCACGGGTTAATCCCACTGTCAATCCGTTGAATGGGGCGAATTCAGTCGCACAGTCTCCTTTCGTATCACCCAATCCAGGCGTTGTACCCGGTACTCCCAACCCAACGCTTCCTCCGCCAGGGGCGACTCCGGCTCAAGGGTTTGACCCAACCCAGCCTAATCAACCCCCCTCTTCTCTGCTCCGCAGTACAGCGTTGCGAGATCCTACCCTACAGTTTCAAGGAAGCTATGTGGTACAGGGTGACTCCTCTGTGGCGCGGGCGCGGTTAGCTGGGGTCTATCCTCTCACTCCCAAAGCGCTATTTGCGGCGACATTGGATTTAACTAGCGAAGATAGTGGTTTAGCCGATTCTCCCAACCAGGGATTAAACATTAATGAACTGTATTTTGCTACCGCTCCGTTTACCGATTTGCCGAACTTGCGCTTTGTGATTGGTCAATTAGATTTAACCTCTTACTTTGATCGCAATAGCTTTGCTAAAGATGGCGTCACCCATTTCTTTAATCCCGTTTTTCAAACCAATCCAGCCTTAAGTGCCACGGGAATTTCCTCCCGTCCGGGTTTCTTGGTCAATTGGACATTGACGGACAATATTGAAGCGAAAGCCGTTGCCTTTTCATCATCGGGAAGTATCGGTGATTTTGCCTTAGATGGATTCGCGGGAGAAGTGGGTTTACGCTATGGCAATGGCATTATTCGCGGCACCTATGCCACCGATCGCGACGCGGGTTCAGAGACAGGATTTAACGAAATTTTCTCTATCGCACGCGGGGACGGTAATTTTGGACTGGAAGACGATGATCGGGAAGAGGCGTATGGTCTCAATGCTGAATACTTTATCCCCGATTGGAATATGGGAATCTTTGGTCGCTATGGTCGATATATTAACCGAGAGATTGACGAAGCGGCGACGACCTATAGTTTTGGTGTTAGCTTTTTGGATGTATTTACCCAAAACGATCGCCTAGGTTTAGGCTATGGGCAGGAATTATCGAATAATCAAGGAGAAGAAGATCCCGACGTTTTAGAGCTATTTTACGATTTCCGATTTTTACCCAATCTCCGTCTAGGATTTACGATCCAACAACGCAATAACTTCTCCGAAACCGATGTCGGTGTGCGCGTAAAAACCGAATTTGATGTAATTCCTAGAGGAAATTGAAGAGGCAACAGGCAACAGAAGTCAATTAATATCGGTGTAATCAGTGTATGAATAAGCTCTCACCTTCCTACCCAAATCTCTCCAATAAATCCGTGAAATCAGTGTTTTGACAAATGACTAAACTCATTGGATTAGGATTAGCTGGATTAGCCATTAGCGCACCGATGGTGTACACCATCCCGGCTGTTCATGCCCAAACCGTACCCACCGCCGTTCGCCAAGCCTTTTCCCTGCTGAGTCAAGGGCGAGTCCAAGACGCGATCGCGGCATTTGAGGCAGCGGTACGGCGTTATCCGGATTCGGTGGATGCCAAGTTAGGGTTAGCGATCGCTCATCGACGACAGGGGAATCTTCAGCAAGCCTGGGATGCTTATCAACGAGTATTGGCGCAAGACCCCACAAACGAACTTGCCTTAAAATCGGTGGGTCTATTCGGCACCTATCGACCGGAATGGCAGGTTCAGGGGATTGAAGCCCTCACCACATTACTGAATCTCAATCCCAACGATATCGAAGCCCGTGGTTTGCGAGCCCAACTCTATGGCTTTCAGCAGCGATTTGCTGAAGCTTTAGCGGACTATCAAATTGTCCTGCAAGGAAATCCCCCGCCCAATATTCTGCTGGGGGCGGCGGAAACCTTTACCAATAGCGGGAACCCGGAACGGGGATTGGAACTGTTTAACCGTTACCTAGCCACAGGAGGACAAATTACCGGATATCCCGCCCTCGCTTACGCCCGCGCCTTACGAGAAACCGGGAATCCAGCGGCGGCGATACAAGTTCTGGAAGGACAACTGCGATCGCCTCAACTTTTGCAAGACCAACAATTGGCAATTTTTACCCGAACGGCTTTATCCCAAGCCTATCTCGCCAATCAACAGCCAACTGAAGCCTTAAATGTCTTAACCCCCCTACAAGGCAATCCGGATGCGATTTTACCCTTAGCACGAGCCTTGAATGAGATTCGCAATCAGACGGGGAACCAAGCCCTGACTCAACAAGTTGCGAATTTATATAATCAGGCGCTGAATCAAATCCCCAACCCCGAACCCAAACTTTTACGGGAAATTGCTGACGTATTTAGTGGATTACCCAACCAACAGCAAACCGCTCTGAATCTCTATCGACAACTCATCAGCTTACAACCCAATGACCGCACGCTTTTAGTTAAACAAGTCGCCTTGGAACGGGAACTGGGGTTAATTTCTGAAGCCGAACTCAAAGCCCGTCTGTTAAGCGCCCTGCAACCGCTACCCGCTGATCCCAGTCAACGCCAACTCATCGCCCAAGCCTTAGCCGGGATTGAACCCCCAGGACCGGAATTATTACCTATTTACACCAGTCTCCTGCAATCCGGTGTCAACGTTCCCTTCTTAAATTTCCGCATCGCCCAGATTTTGTTGGAAAACGATAACCTCGCCGGAGCAAGACAGGCGTTAGCCGCTTATACCGCAACCCCCGCAGGTGCTGAGGACTTAGCCCCCCAATTGTTAGCCGCAGAAATTGAGCGTCGGGAAGGAAACTTAGAAGCCAGCGCCCAGCGCTACCAGGCTTTAATTGCTAGTAATCCAGCCGAACGAGATATTCTCAATGCAGCAATACGGGGATTGGCAAATGTGCGGCTGCAACAAAATCGCCCCACGGAAGCCCTGGCTGTCTTTGATCAGTTAATTGCCCGTAATCCCCAAGACACGACACTGCAACTCGCCCGCGCCAACCTAGCATACCAGGCGGATCTAATTTCGGAATCCCAAGCCCAAGCGGTTCTCAATTACTGGTTACAGACTCAACCCGCTACCAGTGCGCCGCCAGAGTTATTTACCCTGGTGGGATCATTACCGCCCTCTCCCGAACGCGAGGCACTTTATAACAGACTGCTTCAGCTTGATCCGACGAATTTGCCTGTACAAATCCGCTCAATTCAGCTAATTGCCCAACGCAGTCCCGAACAAGCCAGAGTTAGAGTCGCGCAATTAGTCGCCCGTGATCCCACCAACATCCGTAATTACTTCTTACAAGGACAAATTGGTCAAGCGATCGATGATTTAGAACTCGCTGAACAAGCCTATCAGTTAATTTTATCTGCCCAACCCGATAATCAAGAGGCATTATCCGCCCTCGCTGGGGTTCGATTTCGACAGCGCCGATTAGATGAAGCCAGAAATCTCTATTCCCAAGCCTTAGCCCTTGACCCTAATGATCAAGGAATTCGTCAAGCGATGGTTGGACTTAAACGGGTTCAAGATTATCAGCTTGAAGCCTTAGCGGATTTAGAAACCATGCAAGTTGAACAACTACAACAAGGAGGAACGTTAGATCCAGAGCTATCGACTCAAATGCAACAAATTCGGGAAGACTTTTTACAACGACGAGGATTTCAGCCCCCATGGGAACGGTTCTAGTTGGGCGCGTCTGTAGGGGGAGATGGGGGAGA
>CAZNNK010000669.1:0-4335 GCA_964574085.1 uncultured Coleofasciculus sp. | reverse complement strand
GTCAAACGCTTCGGGAAAGCCGATTCCATTATCCCAAACACTGAGGACATAGTGATGTGGCTCTAGGGTATGTAGTGAAACACCCACCTCTCCAGACTTGCCGTCGGGAAAAGCATATTTTAAGGAATTGGTGATCAGTTCATTGAGAATTAAGCCACAAGGTACAGCCGTGTCTATATTTAAGCCAATCGGCTCAATATCACAATGAATCGCGATAGACTGACGGCGACGCCTATAAGCGCTAACAATCGTATTGACTAATCTTTCGATATAATCCTTGACTGAAATCTGAGATAAATCGGTAGCATCGTAGAGGATTTCGTGGATCATTGCCATGGATTTAACCCGATTTTGGCTGTCTTTGAGAATTGTTAAAAGCCGTTGATCGGTTACCTGTAAAGACTGCAAGGTAAACAGACTTGCCACAATCATCAGGTTATTTTTCACGCGATGGTGAATTTCTTTGAGGAGGATTTCTTTTTCGCGCAATGATGCCTGAAGTCGCGCTTCTGCTTGCTTGCGATCGCTAATATCTTCAATGTGGGCAATATATTGGAGCGGCTGTTCATTTAAATCGCGGATTAATCCTAGGCAAATAATGCAGGGGATGAGATAACCCTCTCGATGTTTTAACCGCTGTTCCCATTGAATTGAGTCGTTATCTCCTTGCTGCAACTGCTGATAGTAGAACGGATAGGATGCGGAATTATTTTCATCAAGGATATCCTGCCAAGATAATTCCCTAAACTCCTCTGCCGAATACCCTAATATTTTGTAAAAGGCGTAATTCATGGAAATAAACTGACCTGATAAATCTGTCGTAATAATTCCAATAGGCGCTTGCTCTAGGGTTAAGCGCATTAGTTTTTCCCGTTGGTGCAGTTTCACCTGAGTTTGACGGAGTAAACGTTCAACCCCTTTGAGTTGGGTAATATCACGAGCGACTCCAAGGACACCTGTAACGGTTCCGGCTTCATTCTTCAAGGGAAAAAATGCCGTATCTAACCACATTACACAGGAAGGATGCAGTAAACGGTCTTCAATTCGTGAGGGTAAGCCTGTGCTTAATACCTTGTGTAAACTGGAATCTAGCCGATCAAATTTGTTGAGGATAAAAAACTGATCAAAGAGCTTGTTAATTAAAGCTTGAGGGACAAAGCCTAACAGGTTAGCGCCAAACTCATTAATGTACGTCAACGTCATGTTTGTATCGATCGTAAAAATTATATCTTGGGAGGATTCAGCTAAAGTTCGATACTGTTTTTCACTGTGGCGTAGAGCCTGTTCTAGTTGTTTTTGCGACGTAATATCCCGAATTAACCAGTGGAATCCTACGACATTACCATGATCATCTTTTAGAGTTCTCCGTCTGACAGCGGCGGTAAATTTTATCCTGTTTTGCCACGGCTGTTTCACGGTTAATTCTTGGGAGTGCTGTAGTGTAATTGAATCGTCTTTAGTTGAAAGTTCACGATACTTTTCCTGATCAATTGGAGCAATAAATAAGACTAAATTTTTGCCAATTAAAGATTTTTCTGCCAAGTTTAACAATTTAATAATAGAGTTGTTTGCTTCTTGAATAAAACCTTGCTTGTCTGTCACAAGATAACCATCGGGAGCAAATTCAAATAAATCTTGATACCGTTTTTGTTCGCGTTCAGCTATAGTTTGAGCCTGAATAAGTTCGTCATTTTGGCATCGTAGTTCTTCTTCCTGTCGCCTGAGATCTACTAGGATGTCTTCTAATTCTTGATTAAGAACATTCTGTTTAGCCGTGCGGACTGCCACTTTCCATTCTAGGTCTTGATTCAACTGCTCTAGAGCCAATTCAGCTTGCTTGCGTTGCGTGATATCCAGCAGACAGCCGACAATTTTGAGAGGATTGCCGTCCTTATCCCGGATCAGTTTTAAACGGTCATTTAACCAGCGATAGTCACCATTTTTATGGCGAAAACGATAGTCCAGGGTATGATGTTCTTGAGTAAATAAGTAAGGAAGCTCGGCAAACACTTGGGGTAGATCATCGGGATGGATGTGACTGAGAAAGGAATCATAATTTTGATAGAAATAGTCCGGCGTATAACCCAATAAATTCTGAGCATTTTGAGTGATATAGGTAGTCCGGTAGTCACCTCCAGGCTGGCAGGTATAGAGGATGCCTTGACTCTGATTCAGCAGTTCGTTGATTTCGCTTGGGTCAGAGAATATATCACGATTGTGCTGTTTTTGAATAAATTGATAAAAGCAAAAACTGCTGATGAGAATAAAGAGTAATTCTTTTAACGTTTGCAGGTAAGTTAAGATAATGGGACGCTCTATCAAGTGAGCCAACAAATAATCAGATAAACTAATCCATAGGATTGCTATTACAACATAGAATTTAATAAATCGCATTTGCTTTTATAGAATACAGCAGTTTGCTCTGCTATGCGGTATAGCACTACGAGGATACGTTAGGACATCAGTTAGATCCCAAGAGGGAACAGGGAACAGGGAACAGGGAACAGGGAACAGGGAACAGGGAACAGAGAAAAATGTCCTAACCTGTCTTGGTACTGCTATACATTGTCGATCCCCCTAAATCCCCCTTAAAAAGGGGGACTTTGATCTACTGTACTTTATTACAGCGCTTTGTGCTGTAAGTTCCATTACCCATTACCCATTACCCATTGCCTATTCCCCATTACCCATTGCCTATTGCCCATTGCCTATTCCCTATTGCCCATTGCCTATTCCCCATTACCCATTGCCTATTCCCCATTACCTATTGCCCATTGCCCATTACCCATTGCCTATTGCCCATTGCCTATTCCCCATTACCTATTACCCATTCCCCTTCCTAGTCATAGTAATTTTGTAACACGATACCTTGAGGTAATAAAATCTTATAGGGATAAGGGCGAGGATCGATCAGTGATCCGCGTAGTTTTTGCAGTTGTAACGTGGGATAACCGCGATTGCCTCGTTGATTCATTTCGCCCCAATCGGGAATACTCAAGTTAATAATGCCATCAAAGGTATTCCAGAGGCTATACCCTTTGTCGGTTATACCAATTCGTTGATCCCAAATATCTAAAAGAACAACATCTGGATGGTTTAGAAGTCTATTTTTATCATCAATGAAACTCAAAAATTCCTCTACAGAACAGTTGATGGCGACGGGAACCAGGGAATCAAATATAATGCGACAGGGTTTTGACATCTGCTCAAGTTGGCACGTTAGGATATAGAGCAAGAATTCCGGATCACTTAAACTGATCGCTGTTTTTCCGGGAGATAAGGGATCTAAAATAACTAATTGTCCCGATTGTAAATAAGATTGTGGCAATAGATTCAGACTAGAAAACCTTTCACATACCTGGTGAAATCTGACATCAGCACTGATATAGAGAACTGAGTCTTGATGTTGCAATCCTTCAATAGCAAACTGTAAGCCTAAGATACTTTTGCCTAAACCCGGTTCTCCCTGAACTAACCAAGCTTGATTAAACCGGAGTTGTTCTTGTACCAAGTCTTGAACCAGGGAAAATTGTAAGGGTTTTGGAATCACAGAGGTGTTTTCCGAGACAGCCGTTGCTTTGAGATACAGTACCTCAATTCCGGTGGGAGTAATGTGCATCCGGTGTCGTCCGGTAATATGGTTGACACTACGCATTTTCAGGACTTCCAGATAGCGATATCGGCGAATTCCATCCCTAAATCCTAAGTGCGGCACGATGGCGCTAGATAGGACAAGAATACCATCGACTACGGTTCCTTGGACACCGAAGTGGGAATGGCTTTGGCTGTCATCTATCACTTGATCTGAAATTAACAGACCGACAGCACCAACCTGCTGAATTAAAGTAGTAATGATGTAGGTTTTTTCGCGTTGAATGACATGATGCTCTGTTTTACTGAGGAAGACGGAAAAGGAATCAATGACAAATCGTTTTGGCTTTAGGGTTTGAATAGCTTCTCGGATTTGTTCCAACTGTTCCTCAAGCCGAATTTGAGGATGGGGAATAGAAATAATGGTTAACCAGCCTTGGGCTTCTAAGGAAGCTAAGTCCCAACCCAAGCGATGAATCAGACTGTCTAGAGAATGACGACTATCCTCAAAATAAAACAGCAATCCTGTCTCACCCGCCTCAACGCCTTGAAGCAAAAACTGTAGCGCTAATGTGGTTTTTCCAGCACCAGAAAAACCGGAAACCATCACCGAATAGCCTTGAGGAATTCCCCCTTGCAGTAAACGATCTAACCCGAAAATGCCTGTCGATAAAGGTTGACTAGATACCTTTTCAGAAATGGGTTGCTGACTGATAGCTAAAGCAGAGGTAAATACCTGCACAC
>CAZNNK010000668.1:0-4338 GCA_964574085.1 uncultured Coleofasciculus sp. | reverse complement strand
GGGTTATGTGGGCTGGATTCACAGTGAAGGGTTGAATGGGGCGATCTCCCAAATTAGACGAGAGTTGACTTAATTTTTATTTTTATCATCTTTTATCTCAAGTGAATTGAGGTAGATGCTGAAACATTTGCAGAGATTCTTCACTCCGCTTCGCTACGTTCAGAATGACACTAATACAGCGCTTTCCTCTGCTATGAGGTACAACATCAATCTAGCAGTTGTTTGAGGGATAGCGGGCTAATACTGTACTCCATAAGAGCGCGAAGCGCTGTATATTGATATAACAATGTCATGCTGAGTGGAGTCCGTAGCGAAGCGAAGGAACGGAACGAAGCATCTCATTACTCAGTTCAAGAGGGAGAGTTTTCACGTCGCCCAAAATTTACTAACTCAATAAAACAAGGTGAATACTTATTACGTCTACATTATGACGAATCGTTCAAAAACGCTTTATACTGGCGTAACGAATGACCTATATCGTCGCGTATACGAACATAAACAAAAGCTGATTCCTGGATTTACTCAAAAATATAATATCAATCGACTCGTTTATTATGAGGAAACATCTGACGTTAGGGAAACCATTACCCGTGAAAAGCAAATTAAAGGCTGGTTGCGTGCTAAAAAGATTGCTTTGATTGAATCGGCAAATCCTCAATGGCGTGATTTGAGTGCGGATTGGTTTGAGACGTAGGAAACATTAGGTGAACTATCTATGCGACATATTGGTAGAGAGTCTTCATTGCGCGATCGCTTCCCTGAGAATGACACGATTCGGCTTAAAATAGGTTAGGCTTTGCTATTCACTTCCTTTGGGAGTAAGCTCGGATGGGAAGCGACACGTTTGTAGGGATTCTTCATTCCGCTTCACTCCATTCAGAATGACACAACGGGGTTCAAAGATGAAAACCTGGAATCCCAACGGATATAATTATAGGATCACAGTATAGCGATCCGCTTTGAGTCGTGAGTTAAGACCATCTAGAATAAACGTGATCGCCACTCCCATAAGCCGACATAGACCCTGACTGCACCCAGGTTCGCTCGTTCGTAGTCGGTACGAAGCGTGCCATTCCTAAGTCAGCGCTACGGCTTGTCAGCTTGATTCAAAAACGCTTTAATCAACAGGGGTAAGATTATGATAAGTTCTCAAGATACCCACACCGAGGACATTCGCCCACTGAACCGCGATCCAAAAATCGAATCGGTTTGCCGATTCCTAGAGGATATCGAATCTCATTTTAAATATAAAACCCTTTTACATACCCAACACCCGATTCCCCGTAAATCCCTCTATATCCCGATTCAAGTTACTCGCGAACGCAATTATCGCCATGAGGTGGAAACCTTCTGGGGATACGCCGAATCGGAAGCTGAACTGAAACGCGCTTATGCGATCAAAAATCGCGACGTGGAAGCCAAACGCTATCGGGTTCCCTGGGAACAGGCGAAGAAAAATTATCAGCGCCTGATGGTTTTGGCTGATCCAGGAATGGGGAAAAGTGCGCTATTGCGACGGGAAGCCGCATTGACAGCAGCAGGGGAACGGCAAAAATTGGTGGATGCCAAAATTAGCGTCGAGGATGCTGTTTTTCCCCTATTTATCCGCTTAGTGGATTTACATGAAGCCGCTGATGATATCGCTGTGGCGATCGCATCTCTGGTTCAACGGGACTATCCCACAACCTGGGCGGATATTCAACCCTGGTTACAGGCGAAATTGCGCCAGGGGAAATGTCTGTTGTTGTTCAATGCCTTGGATGAAGTTCCCAAGCGCGATCGCAATGCCTTAGCCACTAAACTGAACCAATTCCTGGAAACCCATCCCTGTCCGATTATTTGTACCTCTCGCCTTGTCGGTTACGGTGGTGCGTTTATTAATGGGGCTAAGGAAGTGGAAATTATTCCACTGAGTCAACCCCAGATTGAAGGGTTTATTCACGCCTGGTTTCAACATGGCACTCATGAAACAAAAGAAGGGATTTCCGCTAACAGCTTAATTGAACAACTGCGACAAAATCCCCAACTGCGTGGCTTGGCACAAAATCCCCGATTACTCTATTTACTGTGCAGCTTATATTATGAGCAAGTTCTCACCTTACCCGCCCGTCGCTGTCAAATTTATCAGAAAACCGTCGAGTATCTCCTGAGTCAATGGACGCAGCATCGGGCGGAAGACAGTGGGGTGAAAATCCGCTTATTGGAAGATCTTGCCTATCAGTTTACCTGTCAAGGGCAAGAGGTGTTTGATTCCCAGGAACTCAAACAGGAAATCGCTAACGCCCTAGAACAGGATCAGGGGTTAGAACCTTTACGCCAACAAACCCCCGCCCAACTGCTAGTACAACTATCTGGAGAACAAGGGATTCTGCACCGATTGACCAAAGAAGGCGATCGGTATGTGTTTATTCACCGGATTACTCAGGATTATTTAACCGCCTGTTATTTGCAGCGGGTGCTTCAAGAGAATCCTAGTCAGGGGATGGCGTTGGTGAAAGCCCATTTGTGGAATTATGACTGGCATCAAAGTATCGCGTTACTGGCGGGATTGATGGATGATCCGATTCCGCTACTCGCCTGCATTACTCAGGAAAAAGATGATATCTTCTCTACCTTACTCCTGTTAACCGGACGAGCGATCGCCGAATGTGATCAATTGTCTCATCCCTTAATCACTGAGGTGATTGACCATATTTATGACTTGTGGCACCATTATCCCTTCGTCGGCTTCATTGCTTCTACCGTTGTCGCCTTGGGGCAAACTAATACCCAGATGGCAGACAAATTAGAGCAGGAATTGGATGAGAAACACTATTATACCCGCAAGGATTTCGTCGCCGCGTTAATTGCCGCCCTAGGTCAAATTGGCAGTTCTTCCGCCGTCGCGACGTTAATTAAAGCCCTAAATCAAGGACCTTGGTATGTGCGCGGTGAAGCCGCTACCGCCTTGGGCTATATTGGCGATGCCGAAACCGTGAAAGCTTTAATCCCCGCCCTGCGGGATGAAGATAGCGTGGTTCGCGGGGAAGCAGCGGCGGCGATGGGGCGAATTGGTACATCGGCGGCGATACAGGCGTTAATTGTTGCCCTCCATGATACTGATAGTTATGTTCGGGGGGAAGCGGCGATGGCATTGGCGCAGATTGGCACACCGGAAGCCTTGCAGGAATTGGTTAAGGTGCTGAATCATCCCGATAGCTTTGTCCGGTGGCAAGCCAGTGGTGCGATTCACCTGGAAAATCCCACGGTGGTGCAGGCGTTAACCCAAGCCCTGAATCATCCCCAGAATCAGATTCGCGAAGAAGCGGCGATGGTATTGGGGAAAATTGCCACAAAGGAAACCCTGGAGGCGTTAATTCCGGCGCTGCAAGATGCTGATCCGGTGGTACGGGAAGAAGCGGCGGAAGCCTTGGCGCGTTCCGGGAATCCCCAGACGTTGGAGGTGTTAATTCCGGCGTTAGAGGATACTGATCCGGTGGTGCGTCAGGAAGCAGCGGCGGCGTTAGGGCGGATGGGGACAACCCCCGCGTTAACGGCGTTAATCCCGGTGTTGACGGATCAGGATAAACGGGTGCGAAAACAGGGGATTGAGTCATTGGGGAGAATTGGGACGCCAGCAGCACTACAGGCGTTAATTCCCTTATTAAAGGATCAAGATGGCGATATCCGAGGCGCAACGGCGACAGCCTTGGGACGTATTGGTACAGCACCCGCGTTGCAGGCGTTAATGCCCTTGCTTAAGGATAATGATTGGTTTGTCCGGGAGCAAGCGGCTATGGCATTAAGTCGGATTGGCACGCCGCAGACGTTGGAGGCGTTATTGCAATTCCCGATAACCGAGATTGAACGCCCGGAAATCTTGACCTTGATTCGCACATTGGCGGTGCGGTTTAGTCGGGAGAAGTCACCGTTGGTGCCGGTGTATCCGGAGTTGGTGGGAGCCATGGGTGGATTCCGTCGGTTGGGACGGAAGTTGAGTGGGAAGCGATGAAGCAATGAGGAACACTAGGAGGATAGGTTAGGACATCAGTTATGCTGGCAAATCTTGATCGGGAACAGCCGAGTTTTGGCATGATTACCACAGGAGGAAGTTTTATTTTTCTCAAATTAGTTCCCGGAGAGTCGCCGCAGTATCGGTTGTCCCGGTTATTCTCGCTACTGAATCCGGGTAATGATTTATATACGGTTCTGAGGATTTTAAAGCAGTTGGCTCGATTTTAAAATTCGCGCAATTCCCCATCCGTCAATGGGCGTGGGGATGGATAGCGAGTCAAAGTAGAGGGTGAGATAGTTGGTAAAAGTATAGTCAAATATAGACAGACTAAATTTCATTGCAGA
>CAZNNK010000667.1:0-4344 GCA_964574085.1 uncultured Coleofasciculus sp. | reverse complement strand
TTGTCCTCCTTGTCTTGTCTCCACCCTAAAATAAAAAACCTACACCTGTTAGCCCACCACGACAGGGACACCGAGATAGGCTTCGACTTGGAAAATCTGGTAACCGGGGTGATTATGCCATTGGCTGGTGCTGGCTGAGAGAATACAAAGAGGCTTGTTGGCGTGTAAGGTTTCGGCGCAGTAGGTTTGTTTCAGATTCAGGGTAACGCCTTTGAAGCTCAAATTATTGGGCAGTTGAGCGGCGATGATTTGATAATGCCCGTCTTCGGTATCAATGGTTTCAATATGAGAGAGGATACCAACATCCAGATTAAACTGGCGGCGTCCCATTGTGAGTAAGCTTTGCAGCTTTTGCTTAAAGTCAGAATTTTGAGCGGTGGTGACTTCGTATAAGGCGCGAATGATGCTAGCATTTTCGCGCAATTCTTGCTCAATGTGTTTGCGTTGAGTAATATCAATGGCAATGCCGAGAATCGCGGGTGTTGCTGAACCGGTTACATAGAAGGGAATGCGGGTGGTTTGCACGATGCGGATGTTCCCGTGAGCATCGGGAACCCGTTCCTCTGGAATGTGTTTGGGTTGTCCCTGTTGGATAATTTGCTGTTCTTCTTCGCGAATGCGGCGCAGTTGTTCGGGGGATTGAATAAAGTCTTCGTCTTTGTGGTTGAGCAGATGTTCTACTGTTGTCCCATAGGCATCCGCGATCGCTTGATTGACTAAGATAAACTGTCCATCGAGATTTTTGGCGAAAATAAAGTGAGGTACTAGATCAATGATTTGACGCAGCTTTTGCTCACTGGCTTGTAACTGTTCGGCGGCTTGCTTGCGATCGCTAATATCCTCTACTGATCCTTCATAGTACAGCAGCACACCATTGGCATCCCGCACGGCACGAGTATTTTCACTAATCCAGATTATACTCCCATCTTGGCGATACACTTGGGACTCGAAACTGGAAACAGCACCCTGTTGATGAATTAGGCGTTTAAATTCAGCCCGTTGGGTTTGATCGACGTAGAGTTGATGTTCACAATCGGTGAGGCGACTGATCAGGGTTTCGGGGGAGGGATAGCCATAAATCTTAGCCAGAGCCGGGTTGGCGCTAAGATATCGTCCATCGGGGGTAGTTTGGAAGATTCCCCAACCCGCATTTTCAAAGATGCTACGATAGTTTTCTTCGGCTTCAGCTAGAGCTTCGGCGACTTGGATACGTTCTTTAATTTCCCGCTCTAATTTCTGATTCACCTGGGTTAATTCCTGGGTGCGCTCATTGACACGCTGCTCAAGTTGTGCATTTAAAGTACGCACCGCCGCTTCGGCTTGTTTGCGATCGCGGATTTCCATTTCTAGCGCTTGATTCGCGGCTTGTAATTGAGCGGGGCTGGGTAGGGCTAAAGCTTGGGGAATCAGCGGAATCAGGACTAACGCCGTGTAGCAGGAAACCAAAGCGGTAACTGCTTTAATCAAGCCAGAAATCCAGTAATTTGGATACCAAAGTGTCCAGACTCCCATCGCATGAGTCATCCCACAGGCAATAATAAAAGCACCGAATAAGAAAAATACTCGGGGAAACGGGACATCCTGTCGCTGGTTAACAAAGTAAAGCAGGGTGACAGGAATTGAAAAATAAGCCAGGGCGATTAACAAATCTGAAATAACATGTAGGGAGACTAAATTCGTTTGCCATAAGTAGCAATGACCGTGGGGAATATACAACAGTGTTGTTAATAAATCTGGCATTGTTAGTCCTTTAATAATCCAGCCGATTGATTCCCTTATCCAAGGGAATGAATGATCCATGTTGTTTGGCTGTGTAGGGGCGCATAGCGATGCGCCCTAGCGCCCCTGATTGGGGGGACACCAAGTCAAAGCTACTGTCGAAACAAAGAAAATCAGGGATAGTTTGATTGAATTCCATTTCCTGTAGGAAATGGCGAAAGATTAAAAGCTAAGGGTAAATCACCCGTTTCTGTCTATTTAGTAGCACAACTTGTCAGAACTTTTTATCCTCTAACATGGAATACTTTATCTATGATAAACATTTTGGCTTGACGAATGACGTAGCTTGCTTCTTTTCGGGAGCGAGTAAGTAGTCGGACTGGCATAAAACGGTACTGTATTAAGTGCAAGTAAATCACCCTCAAACCCTTACTGTTGCCTGTTGCCTGTTGCCTGTTGCCTAATCTCAACCGTTAACTTTAATTGTGCCACCTACTTAGGACATAAGACAAAAAGAGCCGTTAATTTTCCCTACCGACTAAGAACTTGACACTCCAGCCGTGGACATTTGGCTCAACGCTCGAACTAATTCTTGTACCCGAATCGGTTTACTGATATAATCGTCCATACCAGCAGCTAAACAAGTTTCGCGATCGCCTTGCATGGCATTGGCAGTCATAGCAATAATTCGTGGACGTTCTGTAGCTGGCCATTCCCGGACTAGGCAACGGGTGGCTGCTAATCCATCCATTTCTGTTCTGGCATTTGTACGTCCATTAATACCACATCATAAGGCTGACGGTGTAGGGCTTCAATCACTTCTAAGCCATTCCCCGCCACATCGGCTCGATACCCCATGCGGTGGAGTAGCTGCAATACCACTTGTTGGTTCACTGCGTTGTCCTCAGCCACCAGAATTCGCTCTCGTTGATCAATCACGGCTACGTCGTCGGCGCGGAAGCGATGCACTTGTTCGGGGATAGGTGTCACATCTGCCTCGTTTCGTCCTAGCAGGTGTTCGACAGAGGTGTTATAGGCGTCGGCTAGCGCCTGATTGACGAGAATAAATTCACCCTGCCGATTTTTGTCTTCAGCGTGAATGCGTTCCTGAATTTGAGCGGCTAATTGGTGATTCACCGCTTGGAGTTCTTTGGTTCGTTCATTGACACGCTGTTCGAGTTGTGTATTGAGCGATCGCACCTCGGCTTCAGCTTGTTGGCGATCGCGAATTTGCGTTTCTAGGGCTTGGTTGGCGGCTTCGAGTTGAGCGGGACTCGGTAAGGCTAACGCCCGGGGAATTAGGGGAATCAGGGCTAATGCTGTATAACAGGAAATTAAGGCGGTTATGGCTTTAATTCCACCCGATAGCCAATAGTTAGGATACCAAAGTGTCCAGACTCCCATAACATGGGTCATGCCACAGGCAATAATGAAGGCGCCAAAGAGGAAGAAGACTTTGGGGAAGGGGATATCCCGTCGCTTATTCACAAAATACAGCAGAGTAGCGGGAATGGAATAGTACGCCAGGGCAATTAAGGAGTCAGACGCAACATGAAGGGACACGAGATTAGTCTGCCACAAGTAGCAATGCCCGTGGGGGATAAAGGAAAATGGTAATAAAGTCATTTGGTAAACACCCTTGCCAACGTTTGGATGGGTTTTCTCTGATTTCCCATTATTTCACGCGGGGAGGCAATAGGGAATAGGCAATAGGCAACAGTTTCAATCCTCTTTTGAGGAAAAGTTTGGCGCTTATGTCGGCTTGCAATCCCATAATTTTGAACGTAATTGTGTAAAAACGCAAGCATTTTATGGTGGAAAAATGACTTGAAAAACTTATGCATTAGAGTTTCATGATTAATTTACCTGTAAAGCTATAATTAACTAGGGCTTTAAATTATATCGCTAAACCAAGTTTCAAATCTTTATAAAAGAAAAATTATTGCAATTATGATTTATTCTATTGTGTCTTCAAGTCTAGCTTTTATAATCTCATTCGGGAGACAAATTTCTGTTTTTACTAAATATGAAAAAGGGCTTTGGTTTTTCCAAAACTATGAGTTCAAAAGGATACTATTTACTAGCTTATCATTGATTTTTGCTGCCCTTGCCCTGTATCAAAATCCAGATGATGGGTTGGTTGTCGGATTGTCTGTTGCAACATTGTTACTACTAGGTTTTGCCTTTTTCTTCGACATGACCTATCTTTTTCCAGAGATTGATCGAGTAGAGAAAACCTGGGCAAGCCGTATAACTATTAACGAAACGACCAGAATAATTGGATTAACGATAGGACAAACAGCAATCGCTTATCCCCTTGATGAAGTGGTTATCCCCAGGCATATTATCAATGATGAAATCGAACAAACGGCTGTGCTGATTTCTTATTGTGCGCTTTGCCAAAGTGCCTTGGCGTTTAAAGCAGAGGTTGGTAAACAACACTTGTATTTCAAAGTGGCAGGCGTCTGGAGAAGGAATATGATTATGATTGACAATCAAACCCAAAGTTTATGGCAACAAGCAACGGGTGAATGCATTTATGGAACCTATAAAGGAACTCAACTAGAATTATTATCGGGCGAGAATACAAGCTGGGGAGTTTGGCGAGGAAAACACCCGGATTCG
>CAZNNK010000666.1:4012-4349 GCA_964574085.1 uncultured Coleofasciculus sp. | reverse complement strand
GTCATTTGTCATTTGTCTGTCATTTGTCGAATATTTCTTGCACTCTATCGGGGCGGGTTTACAATACTTTCTAATACAGCGTAGTACAGTAACGATGAGACAGCCCTGTTATACTCTGGGAAAGGGTATATCATATCGAGTCTGAAAACGCTGTAGTGATATCAGGGTGAAAACCTTCCCGTTAATGGTCAAACCCACCCCTAAACACAGGGCGGGTTTTGCAGCAAAGCTAGGGATAACAACCAATATTAGTCCCTAAACCCGCCCCTACTATTTCACTCCTTCCCCAGAGCCCCCAGAGTCCCCCGCTCCCCCCGCCCCGGGGACAACCACCGCC
>CAZNNK010000666.1:0-4002 GCA_964574085.1 uncultured Coleofasciculus sp. | reverse complement strand
CTTCCCCATCTTCCCCATCTTCCCCATCTCCCCCATCCCTTTCTACTCCACCGCCCCTGCAGCTTTCAGAACTCTCACGACTTCCGGATACCCATTAAATTCAGCAATCATCATCGCCGTATAGCCCCCCCGATTTTTGAGGGCGACATCCGCACCCGCGTCTAATAAACATTTCACAGCGGAAATATAACCCCGATGGGCTGCCCACATTAACGCTGTCGCCCCAGCACTATCTCGCTGATTCACATCAACCCCGGCTGCTAATAATGAGCGTATCAGTTCACTATCCCCTTGGTCAGCTATCTTCATTAATAGGGTTTTCCCGGTTATATCCGTCAGATTGGCATTTGCCCCGGCTTGGAGTAAAACTTTAACCGTTTCAGGGTATCCCTGAGATAGGGCAAGGGTAAGTGGGGTTTCCCCTTGATTGCTGGCATTTACGTCAGCGCCATGTTGCACTAGCGCGATCGCAATCTCTGTGTGACCATGTAAAGCGGCTAGCATCAGTGGGGTGTCACCGAGCTTATTTTTCAGGTGGTCTACGTTAGCATTACGCTGGAGTAACGTCTCCACAACCGCCGTATGCCCTTCTACCGAGGCTAAATGTAAGGCTGTCTCCCCATCAACATCCTGGAGATTAATCTCTGCCCCCGCATCCAGTAATACCCGCACAATGTCACAATGACCCCCGGCTGCTGCCGCCATTAGTGCCGTTCCCCCCCTGGGATTGTGGTGGTTTACATCCGCACCCGCCCCGACTAAAGCCTGAACCACCAACGTATGCCCTTGATCCGCCGCTAACGTCAGCGCCGTTTCACCATCCTCATCTTGCACATTGACATCAGCACCATGCGCCAACAAGGACTGAATAATGGGTAAATAGCCTAACTCCGCCGCCTGGATGAGTGCGGTTCTGCCATCAACGTTGCGAGTATTGGCATCAAACCCACCCTCCAGTAATCGGTTCACCATCGGAGTATGACCCTCACTCGCCGCTAACAGCAATGCCTCTGAACTGAGTGTGCCATCTGCCCCAGCTTCGAGTAAGATGTTTACAATTTGAACATGACCACTTTCCGCCGCTAGCTTCAGGGCGTTATCGTTATCTTTATCTTGAATATTGACATCGGCACCTGCTGCTAATAACCGTTGCACCAGTTTGAGATGACCTTTATGTGCCGCTACCATCAGCGCCGTGCTACCATCTTCATTCTTGGCGTTAACATCCGCACCATCGGCAATTAGCGTTTCTACTGCATCCACCTGATTCGCGGCGACGGCTAGCATGAGTGCAGTTAACCTGTACCGTTTTCGCGGCAAGTTAACATTAGCACCTGCGGCAATGAGCGATCGCACGATTTCGGTATAACCCCGTTGAGCGGCGATCATCAATGCTGTTGTACCATCGCGATCAGTCGCATCGATATTCACCCCCTGACTCAGTAGGGCTTGAATTTGGGTCAAGTTACCACTTTGGGCGGCTTTCAGCAGTAAGCCATCAGTGTTTTGGATCATCGCTGTTGTCTAATTGCAGGGGAAATCTATCTCTTGGGAGGGAAGCCAGTTTCGTTATCAGACTTTAGACGAAACCGCAGCTATGCTATGTTAACTTTTGTCACTATATTAAAATTGCTCCAAGAAGGTTATGAACTTCGACATCCCAGAACCGATTAAAGTTTACTCCCAATTCTTTCACCCTATAGTGATGTGGCTCTTGCTGGCAACTGCCATTTATGCCCTGTATCTGGGGATCAAAATTCAACAGACGAGAACAGCAGAAGGTGAACTCCGCAAAGAGCTAGTCAAGGGCAAATACAATATCAAACACCATCAAATTGGTTCAGCCCTGTTAGCCTTTATGGTGATTAGCACTGTCGGGGCAATGGCGGTAACTTATATCAACAACGGCAAGTTATTTTTCGGTCCCCACTTGCTGGTTGGCTTAAGTATGACTGCCATCATTGCCATGTCGGCGTCTCTGACACCCTTTATGCAAAAAGGACATAATTGGGCACGTTATAGCCATATTGCCCTGAATGCGGCGCTTTTAGGACTGTTTGGCTGGCAAGCGGTGACGGGAATGCAGATTGTGCAGAAGATTATCAGCAAAATGTAATATAGCGCTACGCGCCAGGGAATAGGCAATAGGCAATAGGCAATAGCTAAACCGCCTTGGGTTCAAACCCAAGGAACCAAAAGCAAAAGTCAGCTAAAGCTGACTGGTTCAGAGTTTTTGTCCACTAAGCGTGAACTTGCACTTTTAGCCAACACATTTATTTTCTGGCGTCCGAGTTACCAACATTCGACTTAAGACAGCAATACCATAAAATATGGAGCCTTTAATTTCCTGTCGCCTAACTCATGACCCATTCCTTCGATCACACAGAAGCCTGGTATCCTGTTCATTACCTTAAGGATTTAGATCAGTCTCAACCTACTCAATTCACGCTGCTGGGTCGAGATTTAGTTATTTGGTGGGACAAGGTTGCCGATCGCTGGCGTGTCTTTGACGATCAATGCCCTCATCGACTTGCTCCCCTGTCACAAGGTAGGATTGCTGAAGATGGACTGCTGGAATGTCCTTATCATGGTTGGGCATTCACCGGAGAAGGAACGTGCGATCGCATTCCCCAACAAACCGAAGACAGTAGCGCCCAAACCTCTCAACGCGCTTGCATTACCGCCTTACCCACGACTGAATGTCAAGGGCTATTATTTGTTTACCCCGGCAATCCAGAAAACGCGCCCAATGTCAAGGTTCCTATCGTCGAACCCTTAAAGGATTCCCCAGAGGGATGGGTTTGTATCGACACGTTTCGGGACTTACCCTATGATGCCTTAACATTGCTGGAAAACGTGCTAGATGTAAGCCACGTTCCCTTTACCCATCATCGCTCGGTGAGCGATCGCGCCTACGCCAGTCCGGTTGAGCTAGAGGTTACGGAATCCGGGAAACAGGGGTTTAAAGGGGTTTGGGAACAAGGACCCCGTAAAGGAACCCTAGGACGCCAAGACACCACATTTATTGCCCCCACATTAATGTGGCATGACCTCACCTCAAAACAATTTGGCAGAACCATGACGGTGGTGTACGCAACGCCGATTCGCAAGGGAGAATGTCGCCTATTTGCTCGCTTTCCTTTTAAATTTGCGTCTAAACTCCCCGGTTTCTTTATTAAACTCACGCCGAGCTGGTACTCTCACATTGGGCAGAATGGGGTTTTGGAAGATGACCAAATTTTTCTCCATTATCAGGAACGTTACCTTGATGCCAAAGGCGGGAGTGCCAATTTCAGCAAAGCGTTTTACTTACCCACCAAAGCAGATCGGTTTGTGTTTGAGTTGCGCCAGTGGGTGAATCAGTACAATGCAGACCCATTCCCAGACCAACCCTTACCTCCCCGATTATCACAGGAGACTTTACTAGACCGCTATCACTCTCATACGGTTAAGTGTAAAAGTTGCAACACTGCCTTGGTGAGAATTCGCCAGATTCGGAGAGGGGTTGCGGTTGTAGGGGCAATGGCTTGGGCGATTATCCCGTTACTGGCACTATTTTTTGACAAAACAGCAACAATAGCCGCCATTATCTCTACTGGAGTCGCGTTAATTGCTGGCTTCGGCTGGTTTGGATTGGGTAGGCTGGAACGAGGATTCTACGAAGGACGAACGGTTCCACCCCGGAATCTGTCAGAGAGGTAGGGGAGGTAGGGGAGATAGGGGAGATGGAGCGGGTTTACCGATAGCATTTTGCCACCAACCAATAACTTGACTCGCACCCGCCCTTATATAGCGCGTCTATTTGAGTTGTACAAATGATTTATAGTGTTTACATTTGAGATCTAAACAAGCAACCCTTGCCCAGTAAGACTTTCAGTGCTTTGGCTGTACACGAATCATCTGAAAACACTATAGATGCGCTATATAGACCAAAATTTAACCTGAAGTTCCCCCCGTGCGGATGTACTATACCCAGGCTAAAGCCTTATTCCGTGGTGGTTT
>CAZNNK010000665.1:0-4358 GCA_964574085.1 uncultured Coleofasciculus sp. | reverse complement strand
GGAGATGAGGGAGATGAGGGAGATGAGGGAGATGAGGGAGATGAGGGAGATGAGGAAGAGATTTCCCAATCAACAAATGACGTAGCTTGCTTCTGGCGAAAGCGAGTATGACAAATGACAAATGACAAATGACAAATAATGCGTATTCTGTTGGTTGATGATGAAGTTGAACTCACTGATCCCTTAAGCCGAGTCCTGAAACGGGAGGGATACGAGGTTGATGTCGCCGATGAAGGGCAATCCGGACGCCAATTAGCGATGCAAAGTGACTACGACTTACTTATACTAGATTGGATGTTACCGTATCAGTCTGGGTTAGAGCTTTGCCAACAGTTGCGATCGCAAGGGAAAACGACGCCTGTTCTCTTCCTTACGGCTAAAGATACCCTGGATGATCGGGTGATAGGATTGGATGCAGGGGCGGATGATTATCTCATCAAACCCTTTGAACTGCGAGAATTACTGGCTAGGGTTCGCGCCTTGCTGCGGCGTTCAATGGCTACGGAAACCAATGCGCCTGTTCGGTTGCGTGTCGCTTCTTTAGAACTGGATGTGGAAAATCAGCTCGCCTACCGCAATGGACGATTAATTGAACTCTCGGAAAAAGAAACCCAGCTTCTGGACTATTTTATGCGTCATTCGGGTCAACTGTTGACTCATGGGGAAATTTATCAGCAGTTGTGGCAGGATGAGGAACAACCCAGTAGTAATGTCTTAGCGGCTTTAGTGCGCTTGTTACGCCGCAAAATAGAGGCTCCTGGCGAAGCGCCTCTGATTCATACGGTATACGGGAAGGGATATCGGTTTGGTGAGGGTAGTTAGAGTTTTCTGCATTAATCTGGAAGGTATACCCGACAAGGGTTTCAATCCATTCTTTCCCAAACAAGTGCTTTCATTTTGACACCATTAGTGTCAAAATCCTGGGATTGCAAGCCTCCGCGATTACAGAATCTTACCTCAACAGGGGGTTGAAACTGTTGCCTGTTGCCTGTTGCCTGTTCCCTGTTCCCTCTTCCCTCTTCCCACCACAAGACTTATTCAGCAGCCCCTAGTTATTGAGAATTCTTATAAACACTGTACCCATTTTTCCATATTGGCTGGTATGAAAACGCTGCCTTGGTTAAAAAATATTGAGAATTTTTATTGGATTAACATAAAGATGGATTTTACGCTAGGATTTGGATCTTACTTCATCAACATTTAACATAAGGAATTATACTGTTAGGTAAGCACATATACGGGGTGTAACTATGAATAGCATCTACTCACAATTTTCGTCCCGAACGGCTGGAGTTGCTTTAGGCGTTGGTTTAGCCACGGCGGGTCTGTCTCTCGTGTCAGGTGTTGCCAGTGCGGCTACGGTGACGAGTCTACCCGATTTGACCAAAGAGCAGTTCAATGCGTTAAACTTTACCGAACTCTTCGTTGCTGAAGGGCGAATTGGTAATAACAGTTTGAATGATGCTGAGCGCGAGTTAGGGATTAATGATACATCCGGACAACCTGTACAGTCAGCTCAGTTTATCTGGGAACAGGGTACAGAATACGATTTCACATTGAACTATGATGGCTCAATGGTCAACTATAGTGTTGGAGGCACAGCACTAAGTAGCGAAGCGTTTAGTGGTTCAATTGATACGATATACATACGTACCAACGAAACGGCTAACAGCAATGTGCGGATCGATAGTCTGGTTTTCAATGATGAGGCTTTGGATGCCTTTTCTGAACCGATTGATGACGAAGAGGACTATCTAAAGATTAGCGACATCTCAGAAGAGTTTACACTTCAAGGTAAAGTGAACTTCAGTTGGACAGGAGATCGACCTAATCGCTCTAACCTGGCGTATCAAATCAAAGTTGGCAAACCTGTTCCCGAACCCTTGACTATCCTCGGTTCTGGTGTAGCTCTCGGATTTGGTGCGTTGTTGAAAAAAGAGTCTTCCAGAAGGAAAAATAAGGTAAAATAGCCAGGACGTCAACAATTCGTTTCTAGCGGCTAAATAGGGGGATGTTGAAGAGAGGACTCATTCACGAATGATTGATAAACTGCCCATTAGGGCTGGTATTGTTGGGACTGGATATGCTGCTAACCAACGGGCGCAAACCTTACAGGCAGATGCGCGATCGCAGCTAGTGGTTGTCAGTGGGCATACCCCGGAAACCGTGCAAGATTTTATACAACGTCACCAAACTAGCGCCGTCGAGTCTTGGCAACAGGTGGTGGCACATCCAGAGGTGGATTTAGTCTTTGTTTGTACGATTAATCGTGATCATGGTGCGATTGTTAAGCAGGCTTTAACCGCAGGGAAACATGTTGTCGTCGAATATCCCATTTCTCTTGATCCGACAGAAGCCGAATCCCTAATTGCCCTTGCCCAAGCTCAAGGCAAACTCCTACATGTGGAACATATTGAGCTATTAGGTGGCTTACATCAAGCCTTACAGCAATCCTTACCAGAGATTGGCACTCCCGTTTATGCCCGATATGTCACAATTGTGCCAAAGCATCCAGCACCGCAGCGTTGGACATACCATCGTGACTTATTTGGCTTTCCCTTTAAAGCGGCATTACCCCACATCCATCGATTTACTAATTTATTTGGTAACGTTGCAACCGTTAGCTGTAATACTCAGTTTTGGCAAAATTCAGACTATTATCGTGCCTGTCTCTGTACGGCTCAATTACAGTTTATTCAGGGACTAATTGCCCACGTCACCTATGGAAAGGGGGAAGTATTCACTCAGAGATTGCGGATATTTGAAGTCCACGGCGATCACGGGACGCTGGTTTTTGAAGGTGATCAAGGCAAATTAATTCGCGGCGAGGAAGAACACCCCATCACTGTAGCAGGACGTCGCGGTTTATTTGTTAAAGATACGGAAATGGTATTAGATCATCTAGTGGATGGAAAGCCTCTGTATGTGTCGAGTGAAGCCAGTTTATATGCGCTTCAGGTTGGAGACGCTGCTTGCCAATCAGCCCAAACGAATCAAATGACTGTGTTGAAATAGGTGCTTATGGGGTTGGTGACAATAGCGCCAGATAATCACTCTCCACGGTCTCAGCCCAAACTCTGCCACTCTGTCAGGGCGGGTTTTGAATAAACGTTATCATTTAATCGTGTGCATGAAAACCCTAAACCCGCCCCTACGTTCGGAAACACTGCTAACCATTAATCAAGTTCAACTTCTACTTCCAGACGATCAAGACCACTGCTTAAATTCTCGTGTCTGCGGAAATTGATCGGACTGATGGGTGGAGATAAGGGTTCGTTCACTGAGATTTCCACATCGTCTATTAACTGGAAGTCAGTACCAGCTTGGTTGTTAAAATTAATCTGGCTACCACCCGTTCCTCTCCATGCCAGGGCTGGATCATCTAAAAAGAACTGGTCAAAATCATCGCCGAGATTTCTCTGTTCAATGTCTCTTAAGGATTCACCAGAGAGAGTAACGTCGTCGGCTTTGGTCGTGACTGGTGATTGAGCCGAGACAGGGTTTGCTAAGCCGAACATGGCGGCTAGGATTCCTATGGCTGTAAGATTTTTATATCGCATTGGCGTTCTCTCCCATGAGAGTTTGTTACATTTTTATTATTTTTGATTGAAGTCTGGTTTACCTCTATCAGAGGAAACGATAATTGACAAAGAGGTATCTCCAAAAAGATAGATTTTTCTTCAGAAGCTGTGGTTCAATCACCTTTCCAGATGTTCAACCTAAACGCGATCGCGCCGCCTGTTACGTTCCATGGGTGTCTACTGAAGCTGAGGAAGCAAACATAAGACATAAGACAAATTACGAAATGCTAACTAGGGTTACATCTGCCGACGCACTAACCGGACTTTGACAATAGGGTGATGTATAACTTGAATGGACGAGAGGATGAGTCAACCGTGAATCTATCGGTACGAGTCTTTCCCAGAACTTTTGGATATCAAGGGGAAATGAGGTATGAGTTTAGTCAGGCAGATGACTTAGTTGGAGTGGTTTCTGTCTGTGAGGATGAAACCTCGTACTTTATCCATTTCTTAAATGTCATGCCTGGTAATCGTGGCAAAGGGTATGGGTCGAAAATCCTGAAGATGCTTTGCCAGATGTTGCATGATAAACCGATTACTCTAGAACTGGACAAGGGTAGTCCTTTTGGCATAGAAAATTTACGCGCCTGGTACAGCAGACATGGTTTTGTGTCAACGACTGAGGATTTGATGATACGCCAGCCGTCCATTAGCCGGATACAGGAAGCATGATGCAAGGGATTGGGAAGCTGAGGGAGATGGGGAAGCTGGGGGCGCTGGGGAAGCTGAGGAAGCTGGGGAAGCTGAGGGAGATGGGGAAGCTGGGGAAGCTGAGGG
>CAZNNK010000664.1:0-4359 GCA_964574085.1 uncultured Coleofasciculus sp. | reverse complement strand
ACCCTTGATATACCGTAGGGTGGGCATTGCCCAACAGCCATTCCACCGGAATATCTCTACAATAATGTTACGATTGGTTTAAATTCCTAGACATTCTCCCAACCCGGACAAAGCACATTCAAAAGTTCAGGCGGAATCTCCTCGTAATGTTCCAGCACAAAGTCCATAAAGGCGAGATGGCGCAAATCTCTGGGTTGAGGACGGCGGTAATGGCGACCTCTTCTGAACCAACTATCAACAGTAGACATGGAACGGGAACAGATAAAAGCCATCGTTTCATGATTTACCAGCCATTTCGCATAAAACTGTTGCGGCGTCATTCCCAGTTGACAGTAACCGTAGAGGTCAATTAAAGCCTGTTCGCGTTCAGTGATAGGACGAGGTTTCATCGGCTTCCCTCCCAAGGTTCCAGGTCATCTTCCCAAGCCGTATCAGCTACCGTCCACCGGGAACTGGGGGAACATTTGTCCAGCCAAATCAGATAACACCATGTCCAACCACAGTGATGAGACGCAAAGCTGTAGAATCTGCCGATCGCAGTTCCCCAGTCGGGAGATGTTGGCGGATTGGGGAGTTTCGGGTTGAGGCTGTCTGCGCGATCGCGAATCCATTGCAGCTTGTCCCCATAGAGGAATCTCGGCGGCTTGACGTGAGGGAAGTCAGTGGGGAGTTCAACGGCTGAGAAGCGCTTGTGACTGAAGCTGATGGGTAAGTCGCCGCCGCCGTAACCCATAGTTTTAAGGTAGCCGGATACAATTTTGCCATTGAGAGTCGCGGTTAACTCGCGGATCAGGATCGCGGCGAGGCTTTCGAGTTCCGACTGGCTTACATTCATCCCGACTGCATCAAACTCAGTGTTACAGAGGGTTTGCAGGCGAGAGAGGAGAGAGGCGATCGCAAAATCATCCAAGGCTTGCTGATAGCCTTTCTGGTTGGTGGATGGGCGAATTAAACCGCGATCGCACGTACTTTTTGAGAAATTTGGCATAGGATTGAAGTTGCTCCTATTCAATAGTGGGAGTCAGCGCCAGACCTCCTGCCGTCCAAAGCGATAGGTCTGGCGTTTTTGTATAGTGCCTGCGCGTTTTCTAAACATTTGAAATAATTTAATTTAGTTAACGCGCATTTACTGTATCTGACCATATTAGAACATGCGCGTTAACTAATCAATAGGGAATGTTAGAATTTTTTTAGAATATGCGTATGAACTAAACGATAATATGCCCAAAGGGAAAAAGCGCGTCAGGGGAGAACCCGTTGATCACAATGAATTAAAGAAAAGTCTTAACTTGACAGTTACACCGACGGGGGCGCGTGGACTAGAAGAAATCGCGCAGGAATTGGGGCTAAAATCAAAAAGTGAGTTAGTGGATCAGATTGGGCGTAGACGGCTAATCGTTTCTCCGAATCCAGCCGTTAACCAGGATACAGAGGAGTGAAATTAATCTCTCTTCGGCGTTTTCCTGTTCTCAGAAAAGATATAGATTAAAAAAAGCGAGATGCTTTGGTAAAATAATAGGTTTGTCTCAACCTTAGAATCAGAGACAGCAACGCCATTACCGCGAGGAGACTAGGTGAGTCGAGAACAACTAACCAACGATATCTGGCGTGCTTGTGATATCTTGCGCCGCGACAATAACTGTGGCGGTGTGATGGAGTATGTTGAACATCTGTCCTGGTTACTGTTCTTGAAATTCCTCGATGGACAGGAAGATGTCTTTGAACAGGAAGCCAAGTCAGCCAACCGTAAGTATACACGGGTTATCAGTAGACAGTATCGCTGGTCTAACTGGGTAATAAAGGCTTTGGGGAAAAAACGCGGGAAAAAGGGACACCGTAGTATTCCGGCGTGGGATGATGATCAGTTGATGGAGTTTGTCCGAGGTGAACTCATTCCTCACTTAGCATCCTTGTCAGGTTCACCGGAACGGGAAGTCATTGCTGGGATATTCCGCGATCGCAACGTGATTATCTGCGACTCACCCGATAACCTCAAGGACGTACTGAAGATTGTTGATCAGATTGACTTCACCAATCCTGACGATATCTACACTGTTTCTCACATCTACGAAGACTTACTCAAGCGCCTCGGTAGTGAGAATAAGATGGCTGGAGAGTTTTACACTCCGCGTCCCGTGATTCGTTTTATGGTAGAGGTCATTGATCCTCAAATTGGCGAGACAGTTTACGATCCCGCCTGTGGAACCTGCGGATTTTTGCTGGAGGCTTTCTTACATACGCAGAAGCAGGAGAAAACAGCCAAAGACCGAGAAATTCTCCAGCGTCAAACCTATGTCGGACAGGAGAAAAAGCCATTACCCGCCTTGCTTGGCACAATGAACATGGTGCTTCATGGCGTTTTAGTTCCAGATATACGACGGCGTAACACTCTTGCAGAAGATATCCGGGATGGGTCAGGACTCTTTGATGAGACGTTTGATGTGATCTTGACAAATCCACCCTTTGGTGGAAAGGAAAATGCTCGGATTCAGAAGAATTTCCCCGTCAAAGCCAACGCGACTGAACTGTTATTTCTGCAACACGTTATGAAAAAGCTCAAACCCAAGCAGGGGGCGCGTTGTGGGATAGTCGTACCTGAAGGAACGCTTTTTCGGGGTGGAGCTTTTGCTACTGTGAAGAAAGAACTGCTTCATGATTTTAATCTATTTATGGTCGTGAGTTTACCCCCTGGCACGTTTGCTCCCTATTCCGATGTTAAAGCCGCATTGCTTTTTTTTGAGAGAGGGGAACAACAAAAGGAGGTACTTTATCAAGAGATAGCCTTACCTGATGACCTTAAGAAGTTCAGTAAGGTTAACTCAATTTCCGATGAGCATTTTGCGGAAGCACGTCAGGTTTGGCAACAGATGAAAGATTACCATCTAGGGAAAGCTAATCGACCAACTATGACGGCAAATAGCTGGCTTGAAGATGTTAAAGGTTTAGTAAAAAATGAATATGATTTTACCGCTAAAAATTCGATCTATTTAAAAAAAGAAAAGTTGCCGCATCCGTCGGAAATTACAGCTATATTATTAAAAGATCAACGTGAACTACAGATTAGATTAGAAAGGCTACATAAAATGCTAAACGATAGGATAAAATCTGATGATTAGTGTCAACCAGAAAATAGATAATGATTTTATTAAACTATGGCAATGGAAAAAGCTATCAGAACTTGCTAACACAACAAGCGGAGGTACACCTAGAAGAAACCATTTAGAATATTTTCAAGGAAATATTAATTGGTTTAAGTCAGGTGAATTAAAAGATGCAGAAATATTTGATAGCGAAGAAAAAATCACCGTGGAAGCTATAAAGGAATCAAATGCAAAAATTTTTCCAAAAGGTACTCTTTTGATAGCTATGTATGGTGCTACAGTTGGTAAGTTAGGACTTTTAGGCGTAGAGGCTGCTACCAACCAAGCTATTTGTGCTATTTTTCCAAAAAAACAGTTTGGTTTACCCTTGCTAAACAATTGGTTCTTATTTTATTACTTTAAATACATTCGTCATCAACTGATCAATCGTAGTTTTGGTGCAGCTCAACCCAACATAAGCCAAACGTTAATTAAAGAGACTTACATACCAATTCCATTTCCTAAAGATATTATTCTCTCTCTTGATGTTCAGAATCGCATTGTATCTCGCATCGAATCATTACTAGGTGAATTGAAAGGCGATCACCAGCTTCTGGACAAAATGCGTCGGGATACTAGCCGAGTCATGGAAGCAACACTAACGGAACTAATAAATGAAATAGATAAAAAATATCCTGATTCTCCAACTATAGGTGAACTTTTATCCAGTAAGTATATCAAAATACTAGGAGGGGGAACGCCATCAACAGAAAACGAAGAATATTGGGGCGGGTCTATTCCATGGACATCTCCAAGAGACATGAAGCGTTGGTATATTGACACTACACAAAAGTACATATCACAGACTGCTCTGCAAGACAAGAAATTAAATATTGTTCCTGAAGGTTCAGTGTTAATAGTTGTTAGGGGAATGATTTTAGCTCACACCTTACCAGTAGGAGTTACTAAAAATGAAGTGACAATCAATCAAGACATGAAAGCTCTCGTGCCAGAGAAAAATCTCCTGTCGGAGTATCTAGGATACATCCTTCGCGCTCGTGCGCCATTCATACTTCAGCAAGTAGAAACAGCAGCTCATGGAACGAGGAGATTAAAAACTGACACTCTAAAAAAAGTGGTTATTCCTATCGTCTCAATAAGTGAACAGAGAAGTATTATTGAATATCTTAATTTTTTTCAGACGAAAGTCCACGAAATGAAAAATATAATGCAACAAGATGCACAACTACTTGAACGATTAGAACAGTCAATCCTAGAG
>CAZNNK010000663.1:0-4378 GCA_964574085.1 uncultured Coleofasciculus sp. | reverse complement strand
GGGCTGAAATTTGAATATTGCCCCCATTTCCTTCAACAGCGGTGGCGATAATATCAATATTTGCAGAGGAATTGGCGATGATAAAGCCATCTTCGGCGTTGATGTTTATATTTCCTCCATTAGCCTGGGTATTGGCTTGAGCTGCAATAAGACTACCATCCTGAAGAAATAGAAACTCAACCCCGTCTAAGTTAATATTGGCAGCTTCTTGTTCCCTACCTGCATTTACTCCTGTTTCAGCACTAATGGTTCCTGAATTGAGGTCAATGCGATTGGCATCAATGTTTATATTGCCAGCTTGTCCTTGGGGGCTGCTGGCTGTGACGCTTGAACCATCTTCAACCATTAACTGCTTGGTTTCCACCGTTAAGTTTCCGGCAATACCACCAGCTGAAGCCTGAACTGATAGGACACCTGAATTGCGAATTTGCAGCGATTCTGTGGCATTGACGGTAAGGTTTCCAGCCCTTCCGGGTTGAGGTAAATCTAAAGTTGCTGCTCCCACCCGCCCATTATCAATCAGTAGTTCTTTGGTGTTAATGGTTAGGTTACTAGCATCTCCGAGTCCGATGGTATCAACAGTAATTGTTGCACCATCCGTGACTGTCACTTGCTCCGCGTTTAAAAATAATTCACCTGCATTACCTGGTCCCACGGAGGCACTTCCCACACCTCCCTTACCCTGCAACCACACTTGGTTAGCATTGATTGTTAATCGACCTCCATTTCCTCCTGTGCTGCCCAGTCTTGCCACTGTTGCAACTCCAGCTCCATCCTGAGTAATTAACTGCTTAGTATTTAGGGTTAGAGTTCCTGCATCTCCAGGTCCTTCAGTTGTTGTTGCTATACCGACACTTAACAGACTCAGCTCTCGAATTGTTGCGGGATTTGGGTTTACAGGAAATGATCCGGGTTCGTTGCCAATTAGCTTGATAAACTCAGAGGCATTGACTGTTAAATTTCCCCCTTGACCACTACTATTAACAAGGGCTCCAGTAGAAATTCCCGTCTCGGACTCTAATTTATATTGGTCATTTTGAATAATCAATTTACTCGTATTAACGGTAAGGTGTCCCGCGTTGCCAGCCCCATCTGTATTAGCCGTCAAAGCTGAACGATTGAACAAATTTACCGAATCAGAGACATTGACAGTTAGGTTTCCGCCCTGACCTTTTCCAATTCCGGATGTAAACGTAGCAAATCGTGTGTTAGTCAAGGACATTGACCTAGCCGTGAGATTGATGTCACCTCCCTTGTGCGGATTAGCTGTATCGCTGAGGATGAAACTATCAACCAGATGAATTGTATCGTTGGCAATGAAAGTGATATCTCCTGAGGCACCAGAGGCTGAAGAAGCAATGATGAAGCTGACGTTTAAGCCATCTGGAAGACTGCTTTGATTTGAGGTGATATTGCCTCTGGAGTCAATGACTACCGAACCACCGTTACCAGAAAAGGGGTCAAGATCAATAAAACCATTAGAATGACGAAGATCGAAATATAACAACTCCTGATTTATTTGATCTGCCGCAAAAATTGCTCCAAACTCAATCGTTCCACCTGTTATGGATGTGTTGGGTTGGTATTGGTTGGTTAAAAAAACAACGCCATCTGGTGTAGTGCTATCCAATATGACGATACCTATTTTAATATCCGCACGGGTTGGAGTACTTGTGATCAGCGGATGTGGTAAAAACCCACTGCTGGCAACTCCAGAAGCATTAATTTGGGTTGGGTCTACTCCAGCTCGCACGTCGAGTGTAGGCTTAGTGCTGCCATCAATATGCACCGACGTTCCATCAGATAGCTGAACTTCCTCAGCGATATAGTCAACCCCAGCCGTACCTACCATCTGCGGACTTGTAATCTTGACTATACCTGGAATTGTTACGCTACCCCCTGCTAAAATATGTAGAGAGGCTCCTGTATAAGAGGCAAGGAATACATCTCCATTCGCTCGGATTATAGGGTCATTAGGACTATACAAATTCCCCAAACTTCCATCTAATTTTTCAATCCGAAAACTCTCCCCACTCCAGTAATGGATATCTCCCCCAACAGTGTTAGCACTGCGTAATACCATCTTCCCACCAGAAAATAGCCCACTATCAGGATGATTGAGGGCAAAAATATCAACATTTTGATTGCCCTGAATTAGCAAATCACCCTGAGCTTGAGCAATAAAACTATTTTCTACACTATCTCTAATCTGCACTGTATCTTGGGCAACTATTTTCAAGTCATTTCCTGCATATAAATTACCTCGTAAGTCTAAATCGTTCGCCGCTAAGGTTAAATTACGACCAACGGCTAAACGAGTTGCATTTGCAGTGATTATCTTGCCTCTTTCTATAGAGGATTGAGGTGGGGGATTTGCTCCATATTGCAACCCCGGAGTCAGATTAATCGTCAACAGTGGCGCTGACTCTGGATTCGTCGCACTAAATTCAACCCCATTATCAAATACCAAACGATTCGCCGTACTCGCCACAAACGAACCCCGAATATCCAACTGAGCCTTGTCTCCAAAAATAATCCCATTGGGATTTAGGAAAAATAGATTCGCCGCCCCATTAACCCCCAATGTCCCTAAAATAACCGAAGGCTCATTCCCCGTTACCCGACTAAAAATACTTTCAATACCAACAGGATTGGCAAAATAAGCTTCTTGCCCCTCACCAATATTAAACGCCTCAAAACTATGGAAGAGATTACTACCGCGAATCGCGCCCCCTTCAATCAGTTCTCGAATATCACTAACATTAGTGATGCGAGACGACTCAGCGCCTAGGGTATTATCAGGAAGGATTTGAGCCGAAGCTTTTTGTCGCCCAAGATTCAACCAAAAACCCAGTGATAGAAACGGAAAAAGGACGAACCAGAGAAGCGATTTCAGATTGGTAGTGCCTGCCATAGCTGCTGTGCTTCCCCAAGATACGACATCATATCATCAAATCCAGCATACATAACCCTGTTATGTCCAGATGTAGAGACGTAGCATGCTACGTCTCTACCAGAGTTGTAGGTTCAGGCACAGAGTTTTCGCAAAAGCTGATTTTTTGTAATAAAAATTTACACAGGTCTCACCTAAACCCAACCAATCACATATTAATCTATTCTCCCTCGTGCGGAATGTTTTTGTTTGTCCCAACTCCAGTCAGTTAGACCGTGATAGTATTTAACCACCAGCGACTAACTGCACCATCATCTTCAGTTTTAGCCCGTTTGAGAGCCTCTTCAACTCAATCAATCGCGAGTCCCGGCAAAACTTGAGAGTCTCGAATTAATTCAGCGTTTGTTGCGGACAGAGAATAGGCAATTATCTTGCCAGAATTGACATTGACAACCCAATAGTCTCGTACTCCTAGACGTTGATAAAGTTTTTGCTTACGCTCCGTGTCATCCTCCAACGATGAAGTTGCAATTTCCACCACGAGCGTTGGCGGATCAAGTTCGTTCAAGTTAACAGGTGCATTAGTATGAGTCTGTGGCTCTCCACTAGCTTAACGTACAAATGCCGTCAAATTCTGTCCCCAAAACTCTCAATTTCCACCTTATCCCCTACCCGCAGTGTTCCTAACTGTTCTTGAATCACGTTTTGCCCAAAAAAGATTTTCCCATTCCGCAGCCGATAGTTTGCCAATGTCGCTAAGGGTTCTTTGCCTCGTATTCCTTGAGATTGATCCACCGTAGTAATCGTACATCGAGAACAAGGTTTAACCACGCGAAAAGAAATTGCACCGATGCGAATTTGACGCCAACTGTCTTCAGCATAGGCTTCACAGCCAGAAACCACTAAATTAGGACGGAATCGATTCATGGAAACAGGCTGTTCTAACCGTTGATTTAAATCTTGCAACGAGGCTTCAGAAATGAGTAAAAAGGGAAATCCATCGGCAAAACTGACCGATTCGCTGGGATTAGCGTAATCAGGATTAATCGGGCGGATAGAGTCCTCTGGCATATAGACTAACTGACAGGGAATGTGGAGAAATTCGCTAAACCATTGACTGATCTGTTTATCCAATGGCATTGCTTGACAGATATCATTCCAGACTTGCACCGAGAGGCGATGGTTACTGTCATAGTCTAAGGGAATGGATAAGCAGGGCTGGTTAGGGGCTTCCACGACTAACTCGTTCTCTGTGAACCGCACCTGAATCAACGCCATACGGGGAAATTGACGCTGAGTGAGAAACTTACCCTTTGCATCCACGAGCATCCAGCGTCGGTCATAGTGTAAACCGCGATCGCTAACCTGAGCCGTGGAGAGCGCTATCCCGCCTGCTGACTTAATCGGGTAGATATAGAGTCCACTTAATTGGATAGAAGCCATGCCGCCGATTTAACCGTAAAATCCATCCCACAATTTTAGCTG
>CAZNNK010000662.1:0-4388 GCA_964574085.1 uncultured Coleofasciculus sp. | reverse complement strand
CATCTTCCCCATCTTCCCCATCTTCCCCATCTTCCCCATCTCCCCCATCTCCCCCTCACGGCGTTTCCCGCAGCGCTTGCAGATAATCCATCGCAGCTTCAAGTTTGGAAGAATAGCTATAGGAAAACTCTTCAAACCAAAGCCCCTCCTCAGAATGTGGCTTCAAATTATTTAACCACTCTTGGGCTTGCTGCTTCAGGGCTTCCCGTTTACGCTGTTCTCGCTGTTTTGCCTTGAGTTCTTCTTCTTGCCGTTGCTGCTGTCGTTTTCGTTCGGCTTCGTGTTCTTTCTCCTCAAACTCAGCCTTCAGTTCTGAAAGCATAGCATCTTCGACAGGCGATCGCGAAGATGGGGATGAGGAAATAGGTTGATAGGTTGACGAATTCGTTGTGGGCGACTTCAAATCCTCCTCATCCAACAGAGGTTTTTTTTCTGGGGGTTTTCCCTGATCTTTTTCTTGATATTCTGCTTTAATTTGGGCTAATAAGTCATCGGGGGATTCTACCATAAGACGAGACTCTCAGTCACGAGAGATTTTGTTATCAACAATTATAGTGAAGGACACATCCCAAAAGGTCATGTCCTCTATATCTTCTATTCTAATCAGCTTTGCTATACCAATTCTGACACCGAATCCCTTGATGTCTGCTCAGGGCGATCGTCTGACTTAAGGTTTCTTTCGGATACTACACCAAGAAGCAGCGTGATATTCACAGATGAGGTAAATGCACCCCCTGTGTCCTATAACACACGCTCACTTGGTTATCTAATCGATTACAGCATTGAGCAATACGTCCGTTAAGGTCATGTCCTCCATATCCTCAATCGTGACCGTATCTACAATGTCAAATTTAGCACCCGCACCTTGCAGTTCATCATCCAGAATTTTCAGGAACTTCGTCGCTTGAGGATCACTGCCAATTTGGATAAAAGAAATCGCTAACTCTTCATCCTTTTCAATTCGGCGTGACGCTTCGATAATCACCTTCATCACCGCTTTGCGGTCATCGGGTTCCCCATCCGTAACCACCAGTAGCGTTTCACCATTCAACTTTGTCTGACCGCTAGTTTTGCGCTGAAAATAGTTATTGAGGGCATCTTCCAAGACAGATGCCAAGTCGGTGCGTCCTGATGGCTCATTTTCCTGGAATACCTGCATAACTTTGTTAGCTGTTACACCGTCGTAGCGTTTGAAACGCCCAGAAAATAGGTAAATAGTGATACCATCGGGGTCAAATTCTTCGCATTTATTCGCTAAAGCCAAGGTAGACTCTTGCATAACATCCCAACGGCTTTTCCCGGCATACTGATCCCGAATCGACATACTGCCGCTTTTATCAATGATTAAGGTATAATCTCGTTTCTCTAGCATAAAATGTCCCCAAATCTACTACAGTCCTCTTCAAGGTTATCAAACCCACCATTAGGCGATCGCCAAGTTGACGGTGGCGACAGTTGGTGAGAAGGGCTGTAGGGGCGGTTTTTACGGAAAACGTTTAACGTTTTGGTGCAAACCCCTGGCATTGTAGAGACGCGCCATGGCGCGTCTCTACAGCATTAAGATGCCAACTGGGATAACGTTTCCTGAAGCGGCTGCCAACGGAAATAGCGCTCGCCTCCCATTTCAATTGCCACTTTCACCCGTTTCTCCTGCTTAGGCAACGCGATGAAATATTCAAGTTCTTGGCGCGACAGACTACTGCCCTCAATTAGCCACAGAACCATCCCTTTCGACTTAGGGGGTAGCGTTTCCAGTTGATACGTCAGGATAGGCGGGACAAAGTAAACCTCACCCACCGCAGCGCTTTGACCGATGGTTTTCTTCCCCAAATGCGGCGGACGGACACCGTGAACACCCGTCAGATAAGCGGCTGGATCGCCCAATCCCTTCGCTGAGAGAGAAATCGTCGTATAACCCGCCGTCCGCAGTCGTCGCCGATAACGTCCTTCAAATCCTCCTTCTAAGGGAGCATACAATGCCAATGTGCCGGACTGTTCTAATTCCCGAATGAACGTCTTTCCGGTAGTGATCAGTGCCATTTATTTCTCCGATTCCGCCTTAAGTTTTGTTAATTCTTATGAGCCAATTATATAGGGATAGAGGGTTCATGGCACATCTAGCAAGAGGAGGCGATTGAAATCGCGGCTACACTTGCCAAAGTCCGCAAGGTAAGGACTGGGTTATAACAGGGGTAGCGTTCCCCGGATTTGGTATCAGTTGGCGTATTGAATAGCGATCGCAAGACGTAAAAACCATGCCCTAAGCGTAGTTGAAGGGTCAATTGTCGGGACAAACGCCAGCCACTGTAGGGGCGGGTTTAGGAACTAGCGCTAGCTTGTTACCCATAACTCAACAACAAAACCCGCCCTTATTCATAAGTAGCGATTGTTAGGATAAAGCCAGTTTTCCTAACAATTCCCGTCCATGGTTTCATTAATAGAAGTTAAAAACATAGACCATTGAGAAATTGTCAGGACATCAGCCACTTATAGCAGCTACCTTGGCAGGGAGAGGACATTCTTTACTGTTCCCTGTTCCCTGTTCCCGATTGAACCCAAGTGATGCCCTAACATATCCCTGTAGTGCTATATGACTGCTACCTATGGAGACTGAACTGATGCCCGATCATTGGGTTGTTCGGCAATTGCCTGGTTGAGAACGTCTAGGGCTTTTACATATTGGGGATCGTCTGGCGTACCAATTTTAGTCCGATCCTTCTGTAATTCCTTGCGTTGTTCCTCAGTCAGTTCGATGACAATATCCGGTGGAATCCCTTCCTTATTAATATCACGACCACTGGGTGTCAAATACTTCGCAATGGTCACCGCCAAACCCGAACCATCTCCGAGTCCACGTACTGATTGTACCAAACCCTTGCCAAAGGTCTGAGTTCCGACTAAAGTGGCTCGTTCGTTATCCTGCAAAGCACCTGAAAGAATCTCACTCGCACTGGCTGAACCGCCATCGACTAAGACAACTAATGGTTTATCGGTCAAGGCTCGATTTCTTCTAACAATTTCTTCATTTGAGCTACCCTGACGGTTCACCGTAGACACAATCTTGCCTTTATCCAGCCACATACGGGCAATCTCAATACTGGAGTAGAGTAATCCGCCAGGGTTAGAGCGCAAATCTAAGATGTAGCCATTAACATCCTGTGTCTCTAAATCCTTAATCGCCTCGCCCATTTCCTGTGCCGCGATCGCGCTAAACTGATTTAGGCGAATATAACCAATCCCACCCGTGGGGGTACTCCGATAACTGTAGCGTACTGGATGAATTTCAATCCGCGCCCGTGTGATTGTATAGTCGATTTCCTCCTCGTCGCGTTGAATGGTTAGTGTTACCTCTGTACCGGGTTTCCCACGAATCAGTTGCACGGCGTCATTCACATCCATGCCTTCGGTACTCTGACCATCAATCTTGGCGATAATATCCTTCGCTAGGATACCAGCCTTAAACGCTGGTGTATCCTCAATTGGCGAAATCACCACCAACTTTTTCGTGTCCTCATCCTGGGCGATTTGAATTCCCACACCCGTTAATTCCCCAGAGGTATCAATTTGCATATTTTTGAACTCTTCGGGGTCCATGAATCGGGTATAGGGATCATCCAGCGTCTCGAGCATTTCCCGAATGGCTTCGTAAGCGTCCTGCTTGTCAGAATACTCACGGTTTAAATACTCATTCCGAATGGATCGCCAATCCACCTGGTTGAAGGTAGCATCTACATATTGGCGATCGATAATTTGCCAGACTTCATCGACTAGCTCTTTGGGGCTTTCCTGAAAGAAAGCTTGACTTTGAGATAAATGCAGACCAGCCCCTGTAACTGCAACCGTTGTTAAGACTACTGCGGTCGCCCCGACCACGAGGCTACGTTTTGTAATTACCATAATCCTTTCACAAGCTGGAGGAAAACGACTGCAAAGGAATTACGCTCACTCTAACACAGGCTATGCCAGCACGCTCCTGTTGCACATCTTTGTTATCCATCCTAACTTGCTTACAGTCCGGATGATAAGGTGGTTGAGTTTTATTCTGGGACAGGTGAAGGGGAATTCGGTGATATTTGCCCTAAGCCAATCGCTACAGTAAATACCCAGTAAGGCTTACAGGTGTCCAATAGGTCACCGTTTCCCCTGCGAGTCGCCCCACAATGGTATCCAATGAGGTAGGGTCACGGCAATGTCGTCCCCTTATTTTGATTCAATCAACGAAATAACTGGGGATAAATCTGTCGCCAAGCCAACCCGGAAAAAATAGCGATCCCTAGAACTAGCCCAATTAACTCCAAAAACCAGAATTTTGGTAACCCTAGAGACCAACGCAATAAGTCAACCAAAGCAGCCAGGGGTAATAGATTGGCGATCGTCCCCAGTATAGG
>CAZNNK010000661.1:0-4388 GCA_964574085.1 uncultured Coleofasciculus sp. | reverse complement strand
CCCTTTGGACGTTCGGTAGAAGATGCAGCAATTTTGCTTAACGCGATCGCAGGCTATGATCCAAATGACTCAACCAGTCTCAAGCTGGAGATTCCTGACTATACTAAGTCCCTACAACCTGATTTAAAATCCAAAGGCATCAAAATTGGCATTATTAAAGAAACCTTTGGTGAAGGGTTAGATCCTGTCATTGCCAAAGCCGTTCAAAAGGCTACTGATCAGCTAAAAAGCTTAGGCGCAGAAGTTCAAGAAATTTCTTGTCCCCGATTTCGCTATGGGTTGCCCGCCTACTATATTATTGCTCCCAGCGAAGCCTCAGCCAATCTCGCTCGTTACGATGGCGTCAAATATGGGTTTCGCACGCCAGAAGCCGAAAACCTGGTAGAAATGTACAAAAAAACTCGTGCAGCTGGGTTTGGCGCGGAAGTCAAGCGCCGGATTATGTTAGGAACTTATGCGCTATCGGCTGGCTATTATGACGCCTATTACCTCAAAGCCCAAAAAGTTCGCACCCTAATTAAGCAAGACTTCGAGGAGGCGTTTGAAAAAGTGGATGTTTTAGTCTGTCCTACCGCCCCAACAACTTCATTTCAAGCTGGCGAAAAAACCTCAGATCCGTTAACAATGTACTTGTCTGATTTGATGACAATTCCGGTCAACTTGTCAGGATTACCAGGGATTAGTATTCCCTGTGGATTTGATGACCAAGGATTACCGATTGGAATGCAGCTGATTGGCAAAGTTTTGGGTGAAGAACAGGTATTGCAAGTGGCTTACGCTTACGAACAGTCTACGGATTGGCATCTTAAGCAGCCACCGCTTAAGTAGAGACGTGACCGTGGAACGTCTGGAATCTGGGGGACTTTGATCTACTGTACTTTATTACAGCGCAAAGCGTTGTAACACTCTCCTTAAGGCTGGTGGGCAATGCCCACCCGACAAGATAAAATGAATGGTCTGAGTTTATTGATCGGAAAAGGAATCTTCATATTAGTAGGAATTACTGCCGCTATTTATGTTCTAGCTTGTCTCTTTATTCTGGTCTGGCAAAGGCGGCTAATTTTTGTGCCGACGCAGGAGATTCAAGCCACACCAGCAGACTTTGGTTTGACCTATCAGGAGGTGTGGATTCCGGTATCTTTTGAGCCAAAAGAACATCTTCATGGGTGGTGGATTCCTGCGACTTCCCCCAAATCTGGAGTGTTGTTATATTTACATGGAAATGGGGAAAATATCGGCGCGAATGTGGAACGGGCGATGGAATTTCACCACTTGGGTTTAGATGTCCTGTTAATTGACTATCGCGGCTATGGTCAAAGTCAGGGGAAATTTCCTAAGGAAAGCCAAGTTTACCAAGATGCTCAAGCGGCGTGGGATTATCTGGTCAAGAAACAGGGTATTTCTCCCCAGGAGATTATCGTCTATGGTCACTCATTAGGGGGCGCGATCGCGATCGATTTAGCGGTGAAAAATCCCAGCTTCCGGGGTTTGATTGTGGAATGTACATTTACCTCAATGCGGGATATGGTTGATCACCAGGGAATCTATAGCTTATTTCCGGCTGATTTACTGCTGACGCAGAAGTTTAACTCGAAAAGTAAAGTTCAGGATCTTAATATGCCGATTCTGTTGATTCATGGCGCTCTTGATGAAGTTGTTCCTGCTTACATGAGTCAAATTTTATTTGATACCATAACGGGTTCTAAACAGCTTTTCCTTGTCCCTGATGCAGATCATAATAATGTGGCAACTGTAGCCGGAAAGAACTATCAGCAGCGAATTCGAGAGTTTATGCAACTCAGTAACTAGACGTTCTCTGTGTAAACACTGATTTCTCTGATTTAGAGCAATGATAAGGGTGGGAGGTTGTCAAGTTAATGGCACTGATTACACAGAGGTGTTCATTCTCTGTGTCAATCAGTGTCCCTTATTCTATCAGGGTTTGAGAAAATCTCATTTGTTCTGTGTAATCTGTGTTTTTGTCAAGGGCTATTGAGCGGGAGTTTATGAAGATTTAGTGAAGCTTACTCGCCGAATATGAAGATTTGGTGAAAATCCCCCCCGTTAAGCAACACTTTAACAAACCTAAAAAAAACCTTTACGTAAACTTGGCAAATTCTAAAGATGTCTACTTTTGCCATTTAGGAAAGAACATTTTATGTTTACCCGGGGTTCAACCGTCAAAGCCAGTTTAGCCATCCTCCTGCTAAGTCTTGGCAGTGTAAATCCAGCTCAGGCGTTTTCACTAACGGTACTGCATAACAATGATGGCGAATCCCAGCTTATTAATGCGGGGAGAAGTTTAGAAGACTTTGGGGGTGCGGCTCGATTCACGACTTTAGTCAAACAACTGAAAGCAAATGCCACAACGGATGCGGTGATTACCCTGTCTTCAGGGGATAACTTCCTAGCTGGACCAGAGTTTAATGCCAGTTTAACCAATGGTGTATTCTATGATGCCACAGTTCTCAATGAAATTGGTTATGATGCGATCGCGCTCGGTAATCATGACTTTGATTTTGGTCCGCAACTGTTGGCTGATTTCATTGGTAGTGTCGATTCTTCTATTCCCTATCTGAGTGCTAACCTCGATTTTAGTGGCGAACTCGCATTGCAGACTCTGGTTGAGCAAGAGCGCATTACTAGCAGCACGATTATCGAAAAAGCTGGTGACAAAATCGGCGTTATCGGCGCGACAACTCCTAACCTACCCTTTATCTCCAGCCCAGGTGATGTTACCGTTAATCCAGATGTCCGCCAAGTTGTTCAAGATGAAATTGACGCCTTACAATCTCAAGGCGTTAACAAAATTATTCTGATTAGTCACCTTCAAGGGGTTGAAGAAGATATTGACTTAATTGGACAACTTCAGGGTTTAGATATTGCTATTGCGGGTGGTGGTGATGAGTTGTTTGCTAACCCTGATGATCAACTGATACCGGGTGATGAAATCGATCCCAATCGCCCCTATCCTTTAAATGTCACTGATGCTGAGGGAAACAGGGTTCCCGTGGTGACAACGACGGGGCAATATGGTTATGTGGGTCAACTGATTGTCGAATTCGATGAGGCGGGAAATCTGACCACAATTGACATGGGGAGTGGTTTGGTGCGAGTGGCTGGGGGAAATAATCCAGATGCAGTTGCGGCTGATCCCATCGTTCAAGACCAGGTGATTGAACCTGTACAAGCCGCATTGGAAGCACTGGAAAATAACATAATTGCCACCAGCGAGGTTCCCTTAAATGGAGAACGGAACGCCGTGCGATCGCAAGAAACTAATTTAGGTAATCTTATTGCAGATTCCTTACTCTGGCAAGCCAATCAGCTAACATCAGAGTTTGGCATTGAAGGGTCTATCGACGTTGCTCTGCAAAATGGGGGCGGTATCCGCAATAATACGATTATTCCAGCCGGGGATATCACTGAACTTGATACTTTTGATATTCTCCCCTTCTCGAATTTCGTCAGCGTCTTTCCAGAGATTTCCGCGACCCAGTTTAAAGATATCCTGGAAAACACGGTGTCCAAAATCGCCCTAGACAATGGCGAACCTATTCCTAGTGGCGAAGGAACAGGTCGGTTTGCCCAAATTGCTGGGTTCAATTTCAGCTATGACCCGACTCAAACAGCCAGAGCAACGGATGAACAAGGCAATGTTGTCACCCCTGGTACCCGTGTACAAATGGTCACTCTGGATGACGGTACGGTAATCGTCGAGAACGGTAAAGTTGTCCAAAATGCGCCCTCAATTTCTATCGCTACCATTGACTTCCTCGCACGCGGCGGCGACCAATATCCTTTTGGAGATGCGCCTTTCACTAACCTAGGTGTTACCTACCAGCAGGCACTTTCCAACTACATCACCGATACACTCAATGGGGTTATTTCGGCTCAAGAGTACCCAGTGGGTGGCGAACGTCGCACCACCATTGCTCAAGCCTCCCCAGCCTCCGTTCCCGAACCGACTTCGGTGTTAGGGTTATTAGCGTTTGGGGCGTTTAGTGTATTGATTCGCAGAAAAGGGTGAGACAGTTGTAGAAACGTGACCGTGGAACGTCTGGGAGATGGGGAAGATGGGAGTTGTAGGGGTTTGGTCTCCCAACCCCATTTCATCTCCAAACCCCATTTCTTATGTAGGGAGAGATGGGGAAGATGAAAGACCTGTAGGGGCGGGTTTTACCCGTATCATTTGTTGTCACCGCTTCTAAAAACCTAGACAAACCTACCCATCAGTAATTCTGCCTTGGTATAAGTCCACGGTGTAACTTTTGGTCGATAACCGTTAACGCTTGCGCTTGGCTGATACCCGGCATTGTTGCTCGATATCAGCCTTAACCAACGGTTCCCAGTTAGAGACGCCGTAGTAATCGTGTCTACGATTGACT
>CAZNNK010000660.1:0-4392 GCA_964574085.1 uncultured Coleofasciculus sp. | reverse complement strand
TCATCTCCCTCATCTCCCTCATCTCCCTCATCTCCCTCATCTCCCTCATCTCCCCCTCACCCCCTCCTTGCTCAACGCCTGAATTTTTGCGAGAATTTAATATAAATTAAGGAAACGTTTCCGTTTGATGCTGATCAACCCATTTTGCTGGCTTTGCTGAAAACCTTCCGAGAAATACTGGGACGATGGTGGTCGGAGTTTACTCTCCAGACCCGACTCATGGCGGCGGCGACCTTAGCCGTCTCCCTAATTATGAGTGGCTTGACCTTTTGGGCGGTCAACACGATTCAACAAGACGCCCGGGTGAACGACACTCGTTTTGGTCGGGATTTGGGTCTACTGCTGGCGGCGAATGTCGCCCCTCAGATTGCCGAAAATAATCTCACCGAAGTCGCTCGCTTTTCTCACCGTTTTTATAGCAGTACCTCTAGTGTGCGCTATATGATTTATGCGGATGAGGATGGCAGAATTTTCTTCGGCATCCCCTTTTCTGAATCGGAAGTTCACAATTCTCTCTCCATTCGACGCCGAATTCAGCTTCCCGAAGACTACGCCAAAAACTCCGACCTGCCGATGGTGCGGCAGCATGTCACCCCAGATGGGGAAGTGACGGATGTTTTTGTCCCCCTCACCCATGAAGGGAACTATCTCGGTGTTTTAGCCATTGGCATTAACCCTAATCCTACGGTTGTCGCCTCCTCAAATTTGACCCGGGATGTCACCATTGCTGTGTTTATCTCGATTTGGGTGATGGTGATTCTGGGCGCTGTATTTAATGCGTTGACAATTACTCAACCGATTAAAGAACTGCTCACGGGTGTAAAAAATATTGCCGCTGGGAACTTCAAGCAGCGCATTGACTTACCCCTCGGCGGAGAACTGGGAGAACTGATTTCCAGTTTCAATGACATGGCAGAACGCTTAGAGCGTTATGAGGAACAAAATATTGAGGAATTGACGGCAGAAAAAGCCAAACTGGAAACCTTGGTCTCTACGATCGCAGATGGTGCTGTATTAATCGATACCACATTGAATGTGATTTTGGTCAACCCAACAGCGCGGCGTATTTTTGGCTGGGATGGACATACCCTGGTTGGTGAAAACGTGCTGCATCATCTCCCCGCAGTGGTTACCTCTGAACTAACCCGCCCCCTGTATCAAATTGCTAGCGGCGAAACAGCGGCGGAACGGGAAGGCGAGGAGTTCCGCATTACGTTGAGTGAACCCACACCGCGTACTGTGCGGATTCTATTGACGCGGGTATTTGACCAATATCGCGAAAGTATCAAAGGCATTGCCATGACAGTGCAGGATATTACCCGTGAGGTGGAACTGAATGAGGCAAAGAGCCAATTTATCAGCAATGTGTCTCACGAACTGAGAACGCCCTTATTTAATATCAAATCATTTATCGAAACCCTACACGAATACGGCGAAGACTTGACCGAAGTCGAACGGCAAGAATTTCTGGAAACGGCGAATCGAGAAACTGACCGTTTAACTCGTCTGGTTAACGATGTTTTGGATTTATCCAGACTGGAAACATCCTGCCGCATTTATCACTTTGAACCCGTAGACATTTCCGGACCCGTTGAGCAAACCCTCCGTACCTACCAGCTTAATGCTAAGGATAAAGGGATTGAACTGGTGCAAGACATTGCCCCCCAATTGCCTCCTGTCTTTGGGCATTATGATTTATTGCTACAAGTTTTTGATAACTTGGTGGGCAACGCGCTAAAATTCACAGAATCCGGTGGACGAGTGGTAATTCGTGCTTATCTCCTAGAACCCAACCCTCATCATCCCGATGACGTTCCCCAAGTTCGGGTGGAAATCTCGGATACAGGGATTGGGATTGATTGGGAAGACCAAGAAAACATTTTTGACCGATTTTTCCGCGTCGAAAACCGAGTGCATACTCTGGAAGGGACGGGTTTAGGACTTTCTATTGTCCGGAATATTGTTGAGAAACATCACAGCCGAGTTTATTTAGTCAGTGAAGTTGGGGTGGGTACAACCTTTTGGTTTAACTTGGATGTGTGTACCGACAAAGACCAATCAATTGAGCATGTCTCAGAAGACCACGTACTGACCACAGAGACGGACGAAACAACCGCAACGGTGATGTAACTGGAGGTTGCTGAATAAGTATTGTGGTAGAGAGTACAGCAGGCAATAACCCCTCTAAAATCCCTTCCTTCCCAGAGTCTAGAAACCCGGTGACGAGGCGAAAAAGTTTTTGGGTAATTTAAAATTGTAACCCCACGCCACCCTGCACCGAAACCGCTGTTCCGCCTCCTTTACGATAGGCATCAAAGGCAATAATCGCATTCCCAAACAGCACCGTACTCCCCCCAGGCACAACATAATCAATCCCCGGTTGCAAAGCAAAGCTGGTTTTATCTCCCACCGGTGAGGGCGTATCACCACTGGCAAACGCCGCACCCGCCCCCAGATAAACATCGGTTTGCCAGTTGAGGGGAAAGTCGTAAGAAATTGTCGGCACCACCGCCGTACCTGCACCAATCAGGGCTTGCGCTCGTAGAGAAACAGGAAGTTCCAAGAGTTTGTACCGTACCGCCAACACTCCCCCAAATTGCCGCCCTTCACCGCGATCATCTTCTTCAATACCGAACGTACCGCCAACTCCCACATAACTGCCGTAAGCGGCTTGAGCTGATGCTGACGTGGGGGTAAACGCCAGACTCGCGAGTACTGCCGTGGCAAGGGTGACGCTGATGCCAATAAAATGTCGCATATCCGGACTCCTGAGTACTGATGTCGCTGATTTTACCTTGCGATCTGCCTGACTTTCCAGATGTAAGGGTTTTATAGGATGTCCGGACCCATTACCCATAATAAAAATGTAGAGGGTTGGTAAAAAAATGTAGGGGCTTGGTAACCAAGTAGGGGCTTGGTAACCAAGCCCCTACTCCCAATCTCCTCATCTCCCCCTCTCAACCCACCTGCACAGGTATATGGGAGAATGGCAAAATCCGGGAAGAGATTATTTTGCAGAGGATGAGTTGAAATCAATGCCTGATATTGTAGATATTGCCGTTAGTGCGGATTCGTTCCAAACCTTAGTCGCCGCTGTGCAAGCGGCTGGTTTAGTGGATACTCTCAAAAGTCCTGGTCCTTTCACCGTTTTTGCACCCAATGATGCCGCTTTTGCGAAGTTACCACCGGGAACCATACAAACCTTGCTCCAGAATATTCCTCAGCTTACGCGAATTCTGACGTATCATGTCGTTTCTGGTAAATTGACTAAAGCTGATTTAGCCAAGGTTGATTCAGTAACGTCTGTTGAGGGGTCGTCCATCCGCATTGACTGTTCTGATGGCTTTGAAGTCAAAAATGCCACGGTGGTTGCCCCTGACATTGAAGCGGATAATGGGATTATCCATGTCATTGACACCGTAATTCTCATGGGCTAAAGTCATCATCACAATCGTTATGATGATGATTTCTTTACCTCGTAGGCGTCACTTGAGTAAAGGGCGACCCGATCTTCTTGAGAGAACTACGGTTGTGAATTGATGCCACTGGGTCGCCCCTACAGGTTGGAAATTTGATAGGTTAATTTAGGTTGCTAGCTGATCGCTGATTCGATCAGGTCAGGGGAAACCATACCGATTGTTGAACTACAATGTGCAGCGCGATCGCTAGCCGAAATGTTGAGATAGGCGAGTGCTTCGGGAATCCTAATCAATAAAGGACTATCGGGTGCGTCCATGAGGATTTCCTGATGTTCCATCCTCCCTATCCAATAATTTCTTGCTGATTCTCATTCTGCAACCTAAATGAAAACAAAGGTTAACGGTCATCCGGATTTTGCCCTCTCCCTAATGAAGTCAAAAGGAAAGCCGACTTGTAAGGTTGAAGCAGTCATGACAATGAAGAATGGTCAATGCCGCTCCTGTGGATCTTATCAGATCAGAAGCAACAAAAACCGAAAATTTCCTGCCCTGAATACGATGACGCTAGGCTTAGGAAACTCCAACGCTCGTTATGCTTCACTGGATACCTATGTTTGTGTCAATTGTGGCTATGTTGAAAGCTACGTGGCTTCTGCAGATGATCTAAACTACATTCAAGAACACTGGGCAAAGGTGGACGCTCCCAGTGAAAATGGACGATCGCCCAACAACGTTAAATCACTCCCCTCTAGAGCGCACGAGGAAAAGCGTCGAGCCATGCACGGTTAATGTTGAAGAGAGTTCATCGTTCATAGTTCATTGTCTTTCCCGTTACTATGAACGGTGTAGCTAGTGCAAGCAGGCAGAAATCACTGAATAGCTATCATCTCCCCTGTACCCCCACTCCCCTGCTTCTCCGCTTTTCTCAAAGAGACAACGTGGAGTTGGCGGCGATTTTGGCTAAATGCTGACG
>CAZNNK010000659.1:0-4396 GCA_964574085.1 uncultured Coleofasciculus sp. | reverse complement strand
CGCTGGGGAAGCTGGGGAAGCAGGGGAAGCTATTGCCTATTGCCTCTCCCCACCACAAGACTTATTCAGCAGACCCGATAGCAATCCTAAATAGGTTGTGAAAAATCAAAAAATAGAAAAAAGCCTTGAACTGAAGTTTCCCCCATACAGATGTACTGCACCCAGGTTAAAGCCTTATACCGTAAGCTATATCTAGTTAACAGGCGCATCATCTATTGGTTCAGGCTGAGAATTAGGTGTCTCAATGCCCTCAATCTCTGGATGGGTTTCACTATCAGCGGTTGGATTCACATCCAGTAACGGTTTCCCTCCTGATTCGTGTTGCAGGCTGTCCTCCGCTTCCGGCTTTTCGTTTTGGAGAATGCGAATTTCTCGCTCTAATTGATCCCATCCCTGCTCGAAAAACTCTTGCGCCGGGGTTCTAGCTTGAGCCATGGCTTGACCCGTGATGCTGATTGTGGTCAAAACTGTAGTCAGTATACCAATTGTGAATTTCATTGCGATCGCTCTCCTTCTTATTCTTCTAACCTATACCCCAACTCTGCTAATCTCAGACGAGATTGTCGCCATTTAGGTTGCACTTTGACAAATAATTCTAAATAAACTTTACCCGCAATTAACTTTTGAATTTGCTGACGCGCCGCCGAACCAATGCTTTTCAGCATACTGCCCTTTTTGCCAATTAAAATTCCTTTTTGCGACTCCCGTTCAACGTGAATCGTGGCGAGGATGCGGGTAATTTTAGGTTCTTCCTCAACAGCATCAATGGTAATCGCCACGGAATGGGGAACCTCTTGGCGAGTCAACAGCAGAATTTGCTCTCGGATTAATTCCCCCATGATAAAACGTTCCGGTTGATCGGTGACTAAGTTCGGCGGATAATAATAGGGACCCGATTCTAGCCGCTCAATTAACTGTTCCTGCAAGCTTGCCAACCCGTCACCCGTCAAGGCAGAGAATTTTGTCACCTGCCAATTGTAGGGATCTGCCAGTTGATGATACCCTTCATCTAAGCCTTTCCCTGGCGATTGTAAATCCGATTTGTTAATGCCCAGAATCACAGGTGTTGAGGTTGGGCTGAGTAGATTACTAATGTAGCGATCGCCTCCTCCTGCTGGTGTCGCTCCATCCACGACAAACAGCACCACATCCACCGCTTCAATAGCAATTCTAGCATTTTGCACCAGCACTTTCCCCAATTGATGATGAGGCTTGTGAATTCCTGGCGTATCCACAAAAATCAGTTGGGCATTATCTGTCGTCAGAATCCCCTGCAAGCGGTTGCGGGTGGTTTGGGCGACGGGGGAGGTGATCGCAATTTTCTGCCCCACCAATTCATTCATTAACGTCGATTTACCCACATTCGGGCGTCCAATGATACCGACAAAGCCTGATTTAAATCCCTCTGGGGCTTGAGGAATCATCACGGCGTCTGCGTCTGGGATTAAGGTAAAATTGTTGCTGTCTTCCATTTTATAATTTTATAGTTTTCGAGCGACAAAAGCGTTAATACAATTCTAGTCATAACCCTAGAGACGAATAGGGCACATTTGTCTAACTGTAGGGGCGGGTTTAGGCACAATTGTAGGGGCGGGTTTAGGGATTCAATTTGGATATCCACCAATCACGGAACAACAAAACCCGCCCTCCCCACCAATAACGGAACAACAACATCTATCTTTATCTACATAATTGATAAAACATACTCACCTTCATTAACGGCATGATTCTTGGCAACACTAAACACCAACCCCTCAGATTCTGCCCGAACGTCAATTGATTTAGGCAAATATTCCTCTCGATTAAAACTCAGTAATTGATACAAAAGTTGACCTAATTTAATTTGACTACCCAATTCAACTCGTGACTTAATCATCCCCCCAACTGGAGCGTAGTATGGCTTAATTTTATTTTTTACGGTAAATTTAACCGATTGAACAGTGGTGTTTGCTAGGGGCAAATCTGGACAATCAACCAGTTGTTTTTGTGCTAGATAATTTTTGATCCCCAGAACTCCTTTTTTTACCGATTCGGGATTCATTTCCATCCCCGAACCCAGTTCAAGTGTCCAAGACTCGACATCAAACTGAATCGCTTTATCCAAGGCGGCTAATTGCTTCTCTAATGCCAACCACGGCTTCATAAAGGCTTCGTCAAAGGCATCACCATCATATTCATTCATCAAAATTCCGCGATCCAAGAGAAAAGCTTTGGCACTTTCCTCACGACTCTGGAAACAATACAAATAATCAATCGCCTGATTGGTAGAACTATGAATATCAATTACATAGTTAGCATCTAAACAGAGGGATTGAAGCTGATAGCGATAGCGTTCAGTAAAAGGAAGTCCGCTAGGAGACTGAAGTTTGTCCAAATGTTGCTCAAAGCTGGATTGAATGCGTTCTAAATAATTTCGGCGAATTTCTTCCGGAGAGTGATGCACCTGAAATTCAGCAAACTCAGCTAAGTCCTCGTCTTCTTTTTCGTAGTCCCAAAAGATCCGATTCCAATCTTTACCATCGTAGGGATTAAATCGCCCAGTGGCAAAGAAATGATTCCGCTGGTTAGTGCCGATAGGATTACAGACAGGAACTAGCCAAATTTCTCCAGTGAGTTGACTATCCTCTAAGTGGCTGAAAAACTCAATCAGTTGGTGAATGACAGCATTGCCAACAATTTCTGAACCATGGAGATTAGCTTGAATGTATGCCTTTTTACCAGGGTTAGCACCCATAAACTTATAGACTTGAATCGAGAGGCGATCGCCTGACGCGAGATGTTGAATCGGAATTGTGGTAATCGTGGGAACCATAGCGATTGGGTACAGGAAAGTATGAGGGCTAGGGTGTAGGGTGGGCGGAGACAGCTAAATCGTTGTTAACATAAGAATCTTAACGGCATCATCTCGATCATTATGGGCAATAGTTTCGGGCATCTGTTTCGGATTACGACTTATGGGGAATCCCACGGCGGCGGTGTCGGTGTGGTGATCGATGGATGTCCACCCCAACTGGAGATTTCCGCCGCAGAGATTCAATTTGAACTCGATCGCCGGCGTCCGGGACAAAGCAAGATTACCACCCCGCGCAAGGAAACCGATACCTGTGAAATTCTCTCCGGCGTCTTTGAAGGGAAAACCTTGGGTACTTCCATTTCCATCTTTGTCCCCAACAAAGATACTCGCCCCCAAGATTACTCAGAGATGGCAGTCAAATATCGCCCATCCCACGCCGATGCCACCTATGATGCTAAATATGGGATTCGCAATTGGCAGGGCGGTGGACGTTCCTCGGCACGGGAAACCATTGGTCGAGTGGCGGCGGGTGCGATCGCCAAAAAAATCCTTAAACAGGTTGCCAATGTGGACATCGTTGGCTATGTTAAACGCATTCATGATTTAGAAGGCGTCGTTGATCCCCACACGGTCACCCTGGAACAGGTTGAAAGTAATATCGTCCGTTGTCCTGATAGTGAATGCGCCCAACGAATGATTGAAAAAATCGAGTTAATCCGGCGTGAAGGGGATTCCATTGGTGGGGTAGTCGAATGTGTCGCCCGCAATATGCCAAAAGGACTAGGAGAACCCGTCTTTGATAAGCTGGAAGCGGATCTCGCCAAAGGGGTGATGTCCCTACCCGCTAGCAAAGGCTTTGAGATTGGGTCTGGCTTTGCCGGAACCTTACTCACGGGTTCTGAACATAATGATGAATTCTATCTCGATGATACGGGGACGGTGCGGACGACAACCAACCGTTCTGGCGGCATTCAGGGAGGTATCACAAACGGAGAATCGATTATTTTGCGAGTGGCGTTTAAGCCCACTGCTACTATACGAAAAGAACAGCGTACAGTGACCAGTACCGGTGAAGAAACAATACTAGCCGCCAAAGGGCGTCACGACCCTTGCGTCTTGCCCAGGGCTGTGCCTATGGTAGAAGCAATGGTCGCCTTAGTATTATGTGATCACCTACTGCGTCATCAGGGTCAGTGCCATACATTAAAGCCTTAAAATTCCGATGGAAAGCAGTCCTTCCTCTGAGTTCGTTGTCCAATTCTGGGGCGTGCGGGGTAGTATTCCCTCCCCTGGAAAAGAAACCATTCGCTACGGCGGGAATACCTCCTGTGTGGAGATGCGTATCGCCGACAAACGCCTTATTTTTGACGGGGATGAAATCCGGCTGAACTGGAACAGCAACCGTTTCTGGGAAAACAACCGGGTGAAGGTTGAAGTATGGCATTCGGTGAATGGAACCGATGGCTGGGAAATGGTGGCGCAGGAACCTGCCGGGAATTCGTGGTTTTTCATGAACGAGGGATTTGCATTGTCCCATTTTTTCAGGGTGAAGGTTGAAAATCTGGATGAGGAAAAGGTATCATGGTCGAATACCATCCAGGT
>CAZNNK010000658.1:0-4398 GCA_964574085.1 uncultured Coleofasciculus sp. | reverse complement strand
CGAAACCCACGCCCTGATCCGGCTACTGCGAGAACTGTTACAACTCGTTGATCCGGCGGTAGCGATTATTACATAAACCAAAGTGCCGAACCGAGAAAATTTGAGTTATTTTGGCAACGGAAATGAAGCACATATTATTTACAATTTTAGTTTACCGCCGCTGTTGCTTAATGCTTTACTTCAGGGAAAATCCGATCATCTAAAAACCTGGATGATGAGTATGCCCCCTGCACCGATGGGTTGTGCCTATTTGAATTTTACCGCATCTCATGATGGCATTGGTTTGCGTCCGGCAGAGGGCTTGCTGTCGGATGACGAATATGAGACGTTACTCCAATGTGTTACTCAATTTGGCGGAGAAATTAGCTATCGCCGCCAACCCGATGGGACAGAAACTCCCTATGAAATGAATAGTTCTTTATTTGACGCTCTTAAGGGAACCGTAAAGGGAAAAGATAAATGGCAGATTCAGCGTTTTATCTGCTCACAAACCATTATGATGTCCTTAGAAGGAATTCCCGCCTTTTACATTCACAGTTTGCTGGGAACGGGTAGCGATCGCGCCCTGATGCAGCAGACAGGAAGGAAACGCTCAATTAACCGCCACCGTTGGGATATAGCGGAACTGGATCGGGAGTTAGAACAGGTAAATTCACCCCACGCGATCGTGTTTCGCGAATTGTCTCGATTGATTCAAATTCGTCGCCGTCAGCAGGCGTTTCATCCTAATGCGACCCAGTATACACTACATCCCTCAAATCAGGCACTATTGGTGTTTTGGCGACAGAGTATGAAGCGAGATCAGAGTATTTTCTCAATCCATAATTTGAGTGATAATTTACAAACGTTACCGTTATTGGAATTAAACCTAATTGCCACGGATAAGTGGTGTGACTTGATTAGTGGAAAAATTCTTCCCGATATTCGTGATACGTTTACGTTACAGCCTTACCAATCAGCGTGGATTACCAATAAGTTTAGCAGAGATAGTTAATTGAGAATCGAAGGCATAAGTGAGGTACTCAAGATCCCCGACTTGAGGTACTCAAGATCCCCGACTTCTTTAAGAAGTCGGGGATCTAGTTTGGAATACTTACCACACACCCTCATCATTTAGGCATATAGAGCCGAGGTTTAAATTTCATCCCGCCGATAGATATAATTTTGTCTGCAAATCGATAATCTTTGTACATTCCTAAAAAAAAGAGTTGAGGGCAAAGTATTGTTATGTCTCAAGTACATAATGAAAGTACATGGATCGACAAATTGGCTAGATTGGGGTATACCGCCAAAGGGATTGTGTATGCAACTGTCGGCTTATTAGCGGTACAAACGGCATTAGGCAGGGGTGGGAAAACCACAGATACCAAAGGTGCTTTAGGCACAATTGCAGCCCAGCCCTTTGGTCAATTCATGTTAGCGGTAGTCGCCTTGGGTCTGATTGGATATGTGGTTTGGCGTTTCGTCCAAGCGATTCAAGACCCTGACCATAAAGGCAAAAGTAATGATGCTGACGATATTGTCAGACGTATTGGTTACGGAATTAGTGGTTTGATTTATGCCAGTTTAGCCTTCACTGCGATTCAAATCATTGTAACTGCAACTCAGAGTGCTAGCGGTGGAAGTACAAAGCAAACGTGGACAGCCCGCCTGCTTGCCCAACCCTTCGGTCAGTGGTTAGTGGGTATAATTGGGGCAATTATTATTGGTTATGGCTTTTACCAATTTTATAAAGCTTACAAAGCTAAATTCCGCAAAAAGCTGAAGTTGTACGAAATGAGTTCTACTGAAGAAACATGGGCAACTCGTGCAGGCAGACTAGGTTTAGCGGCGCGAGGTTTAGTCTTAGTGATGATTGGTTTCTTTGCGATTCAGGCAGGTCGTCAGTATGATTCTAGCGAAGTCAGAGGACTCGATGGGGCGTTAGAAACACTGTCTCGACAACCTTATGGACCTTGGTTATTGGGAATTGTGGCGATTGGTTTAATTGCCTACGGAATTCACATGTTTGTTCAGGCAGAATATCGGCGGATTCGGGCGTAAACTCAATTTTATTTTGGATTGTCGAACTGATCACTCCAAACATTGTCAGGTAAGGAATTTGCTATCTGTTATTGCTTGTTTTTTTAGAGAACCATTATCATGTACTTGATTGTCTTAGGCGCAGGACCGGAGGGGGCTAGCTTAATTGACTTAGCCCTTAAAGATGGTCATGAAGTTGCCCTGATTGAAGAAGATGTAGAACGAGCCAGAAAGGTTCTCAAAAGCCACGATATTAATGTATTTCAAGGGGATATTGCCAAGGGGAATCTCCTGGGGGAAGCCAGCGCTGATCGGGCTGATGCCCTGATCGCCGCAACGAGTGATGATTCAGCTAATCTGATGGCGATGTTTCTGGGCAAAGAGTACGAAATTAAGACGCTGATTAGCATGGTCAATCAATCCAATCATCAGTCTCTTTTTGAACGTTTGGGAGTACAGGTTCTCACCAATCCAGAAATGATTATTGCTAAGTCTCTCTATCGGATGATGCACCATTCTGACGATGAATAAAAGGTTAAACCATGAGCAATTTTCCAACTGATAAGTTAGACCGAATAGGTTAAATCATTACAATTGAATCCCACTCGGCAAGTCAAAACTCGGTTTGGGCGGGTTTAGTTGCATTTAGATGCAGCCATAAACGATAATAGCGAAACCCGCCCCTACAGACGATTCAAAAGCATGTCTTGTCAAAACTCAGACCTATTTTTTTAAGTTATCGTGAATCGACATATTAAAACAATCTTACGTGACCTGGGTTTATTTCTTTATGTCCCAGGAGTCATGGCATTAGTGTCTATACCTATCGCCATTTTGTTGGGTGAATATTATGCGATCTTGCCCTTCTTCTGGACAGCATTAGCATCATTAGCGGCGGGACAAGGACTGTATCGTCTGTTTCGCCATGCAGAAGCATCACGCCTACCTCATGCATTGCTAGCTGTTGCCCTCAGTTGGGGGCTAATTCCCTTTTTTGGTGCGATCCCATTGGTCTTAATTGCGTCTCATTTAGCCAATGTTACTCTTCCTTCCATGACTATGCTTAATTTTCAGGAACCCTGGAATGCTTTATTTGAAGCGTTTTCCGGGTTTACAAGTACAGGACTAAGCATGGCGCTGCGATCGAGTGATTTGCCACGTAGCATCCAGTGGTGGCGTTCTTTTATGGAATGGATTGGTGGCGTGGGTGTGATTGTGCTGATGGTTTCCATTTTGGAACCCAGTACCGATGCTTATCAACTTTACTATGCTGAAGGACGCCAGAAGCGAATTGGTTTAACGATTACAGAAACAGTACGTCAAATTTGGTGGATTTATCTCCTGTACACGGTAGCAAGTGTCGTCTGGTTGCGCTTAGTCGGAATGCCTTGGTGGGATGCGCTGAATCATGGCATGACTGGGATTTCTACGGGAGGATTTGCCATAACTGATAATAGTATTGGTTCCTATAGTCCCCAAATTCAGTTAGCTGTTATCCCGATTATGATCGCGGGGGCGATTAGTTTTCCCATTCACTATCAATTGCTTCGCCAGCGAAAGCTATCCACATTGTGGCAAGATACTCAACATCGGGCGCTGTGGATATTGCTAGCTGGGGGTATCGTGATCCTGGTTCTCGAAGACTATTGGTTTAGAGGTCAAATTCGGTGGATTGATAGTATATTCCAGTGGGCTTCAGCCTTCGGAACTTGTGGTTTTAGTACGACAAACTTGCGATTGTGGAGTCCCACAACCAAATTGTTATTAACCTTTGGCATGATTTGCGGTGGCGCTTCCGGTTCTACAGTGGGTGGGTTAAAACTGACTCGGATCGTATCGTTGTTCAAAGGGATTCTGTGGCGCTTTCAACGCATTACCCTAAAACCCCATCAGATGATGCGCTATAAATTAGATGGCAAAGTCATTAAGGAAAATGAAGCGAATCGTCGGATTGAGTCGGCGGCTGTTCTGGCAATACTTTGGGTAAGTTCAATTGCCCTTGGTGTTGTGATTTTACTCCATATCGTCACACCTCAATATAGTTTAAGTGACATTATCTTTGAAGCCGCTTCAGCCCTGGGAAGTGTCGGTTTGTCTACAGGAATCACCCATCCTAATTTACCGTGGCTAGGTAAGTTGACGTTGATTCTTTTCATGTGGATGGGACGTTTAGAGATTATTCCCGTACTGCTGTTGCTGTCTTGGCCCCTAGGTGGCTTAGGTAAGATGATTGGTAGGAAAATCCGTCGGATGTAACAAGACTTATACCAAGTTGCCGTCTAAGGTAGAATCTGTCATGCTGAGCAGAACGCAGTGAAACGGAGTGACGCGAAGCATCTGTCCATATTCTTCGCTTCGCTCAGAATGACATGATAG
>CAZNNK010000657.1:0-4398 GCA_964574085.1 uncultured Coleofasciculus sp. | reverse complement strand
GATGAACCCCAACATATTAGTTACCTGTTTCTAGTGATACTGGTTTGCTTATGCCCTGTTTCCTTTGCCCTTGCCAACGTAATAATAGTAACTTCTGGGGGACAAAATAGGCGTCCAGGTGCATAAGTTCCCAAACCCCGATTCACATACATGCGATTGGCGCCAATCTGATGCATTCCTTTTCCCCATTCCCAATGATGGACTACTCGATAACATTCTCCCAGAAAGGGAATCCACTTGTGCAGGGGTCGAGGCAGATTTCGTCGTAGAATCGGTAGTAATAACGCCGCCGGTCCAAATCCAGGAATCACCACCTGACCCCCATGGGTATGACCCGATAGTTGTAAATCAATACGCCATTTCTGTAAGGGTTCAGCCGTGTCTGGGTTATGAGATAAGACGATACGAGGTATTTGGGGATCGATTTGGTTCATCACTGGGGCGGGATTGAACTCACGCGACCAAAAATCCGCTAATCCCACTAAGGCTAATTCTTTCCCCAAGGGATAGACAATTTCATTCCATAAGACGCGCACGCCAATCCGGGTTAGCGCCTCAGTGACTGTGGTTTTGGCTTGGGGATGTTCCATGTCGTGGTTCCCCAGTACCGCATAGACTCCAGCACGACTTTCCAAGTATTTTAATCGCCGTACCAGCTGATGAATCGGTTCGGGTTGATAGGTGATGTAGTCTCCGGTTAACAGCACTAAATCCGGTTCAGCCTGATTACTGACTTCGATGGCTTCCGCCAGCATTGCTTCCGACAGGCGAAACCCATCATAATGTAAATCAGTAAGCTGTACCAATTTGGTTCCTTGCAACGACGGCGGCAAATTCGCGATCGCAATCGTTATCCGCTCAACCCTTAATCGTCCTGAAAATACCCAAGCCATAGTATTAGTTTTAATTAATCTGGCAAGAATGATCCCAGCCTAGCTTAACGCTAAAGTGGAGGATTTCCCTGTGATCCCCTATACTCAGGTTACTCCGTCGATTGCCAGAACTGATTGGCTATTCGGGCGGAAGGACATTGCGCCAAAGGTTTTCTAGCAAGGTTGGATAATCCCACTTGCTGCAATAACGATTGCCAATTTGATGTTAAAGTAGAATTCTCAGGCTCAGAACAACGCAACTGGACTAGACTTTCCAGGGTTTCATACCAAATCCCATGATTGGCATAGATAGCAGGCTTTGCCTCAGGTGTTGCTCTGTTTAATTCCTGATTAACCTGGGACGTTGGCGCAATTCGTTGTATCCACCCGGCGACATAGGTGCTGTCACTGCGGTCATACGGATCGAAAATAATACTGAAATACCACAAATAGGGTTTGCCTTCCTCTAAGGGGGGTAAATCTGGAGCATTGGCTAGATCAACAGCAAGAATGCTATCACTTGTTTTTAGCGGAATTTCTTGTTCATAAATGATAGTTTTTAACTGTTGATCATAGAAACTAAATTCGGCTCTAACGTTTGGTAAACTTACATCCGGAATATAAAAATATAAGGTTGGATAGTCAGCGAGAGTTCTACCCACTGTAGATTGAGGAATTAACGCCATTAACGGAATCGGCGGACGGTATCCTTGACAACGAGTGGCGGCATAGTTTTCCATCCGATTTCCGGGCGTAATGTCTAATTGATTCAAAACTCTCTTGTCCGGAATCTTTAACGTAATTTGTTCTTTGGTATAGCCACACTTTACCAAATCTTCAATTGGGGTTTTTATCGGAAAACGTCTAGCAAGCGAAGGCTCAGCTTGGGCGGGCTGTGAACTACTTAAGGAAACTAGGCTTATCCAGGAGGTTAAACAAGCTGCTATCAAATGTTTAGGACAAATCATAGGATTCGCGATCGCGTTCTGCATGACTATAAATTCAGTATAGCTTTCCAGGTCACTGAGCACGGGTCATTAAACATTAGCACTAGACGTGAGCTATCTACCCACAGGACTAAACAGCATGGGATTGACTTATCGTCCTTAGCAAGGATTGGTTTATGGAAAAGACTATTTAAGCATAAAATCTTGATCGATTGTCGGGTGAGTTAAGTACCTGAACATAAATGCTGTACACTTTACTAAGAAATGTTAACAAAGCTCAACCCCTGACATAAACCTAGCCTGCTTCTTTTCGGAAACGAGTATGACAAAGGACGAAGGACGATTTTTTATGTCTAGCTCAACTGATTAATACGTTGAGGAAGTTATCTCCATTTCTTGATACCATACAAGAATGTTGAGACGTGGTAGATTTATGCCCCGAATGCGCCGAACTGTTACGCTGATTGGACTTGCTGTATTGACGATGGTATTCGCGATCGCTTGTCAGGGGGGTGGGAGTGCGATTAAGGTGGGATCGAAAGATTTTACGGAGCAATTTATTTTAGGGGAAATGTATGCTTTAGTACTGGAAAACCAAGGTTTTGACGTTGAACGCAAGCTAAACTTGGGCGGAACCCCTGTAGCGCAAGCGGGTTTGGAAAGTGGTCAAATTGATTTATATCCAGAGTATACAGGGACGGCTTTATTAACGGTGTTAAAGCGTCCGGTTAGTCGTGATTCGCAGCAGGTTTATCAAATGGTAGCGGATACTTATCAAGAGAACTATAATCTAGTTTGGCTAGACCCTGCACCGATGAATAATACGCAAGCCTTAGTGATGACGCCGGAGGGGGCGAAAGACTATACGATTAAAACAATTTCCGATATGGTTGATCAGGCAAATCAATTAACGCTGATAGGTCCACCGGAATTTGAGGTACGAGAGGATGGATTACCCGGTTTAAAACAAGTTTATGGGGACTTTCAGTTTGAAGAATTTATTCCGGCTGATCCGGGATTAAGATATCAAGCCTTAACCGAAGGTCAAGCCGATGTTGCTGTGGCATTTGCTACGGATGGTGAGATTAGCGCGTTGAATTTAGTGGTATTAGAGGATAACAAAAGCTTGTTTCCGCCCTACCAAGTTGCGCCAGTGGTGCGTCAAGAAACATTGGAGAAGCATCCCGGAATTCGAGAGGCGCTGAATCAGTTAGCGCCAAAGTTAACAAATGAAACGATGCGACGACTGAATTATGAAGTGAGTGGCAAAAAGCGCGAACCGGCAGAGGTGGCTAAAGAGTTTCTGATCCAAGAGGGATTTGTAGGGGCGCACTGACGTGCGCCCAGAAACGTTTGCTTGTAATGAATTGAATGGGTTACAAACACAAATGAGAATAATGGTGCGTTAAGCTTTGCTAACGCACCCTACAAGTTTGGTTGTTTAAATGGTACAAGTGTAAATTTAAAGGGGCTAATTTTATAAGTTTTAAGTGAAATTTTTGATGGCTTCGGGAAAGAACTGTTTCAATACATCAGAAGGTATTAATCGGATCGGTAAAGCAAATATCTTGAGTATAAATATCATAAGAAATATTCCGTTCAAATAGCGGTGGTAAGTCTCGCTTGAGGATCTCGATATTCTGCTGGATTTGCGCTTGATAGTCAGTTTCTCTAAGGGTCTGACGCTCTGATAATTGGCATGACAGTTCTTTGGGCGTCAACAGTAAAAGTTATTGTCTATAGGGGCAATGGTAGCGCTATCTAATTCCTTGAAACACCCTCTTAAGACTGAGATTGCTTCAACCTCTCTCAGAGTTGGGGTTTTGGCTAAATTAATGAGCCTATCGATAGAGGTTACAGGACTGGAGTGATCGAGACACTAGAGGGTAAGCTAGTGGAGACGTGTTGTGCAGCTAAGCAATAAAGACTTACTTGACGTTGTTGTTAAGAACGTTAAAGTTGAATCAGAACGAGACTATTATCAGCTTGTAACTCTAACGACTAATCGCGGCGACATTCGCTGTCGCTATTATCCTGTCGAGAAGGCACACCTAGGAGCGATTTGGGTGGGTGGCGTTGGTGGTGACTGGGATACGCCTGGGATTGGGTTATATCCAGAAATTTGTCGGGAACTCACCGCCGAAAACATTGCATCTCTTCGCATCCATTTCCGCTATCCAACCCAACTAGAAGAAGCCGTGTTTGATGTGCTGGCTGGGATTAATTATTTGCAAGATCAAGGGAACAGGGAACAGGGAACAGGGAACAGTCTTAGTACCGCTATATCTTAGAAAGGCGGCGATTGGAAATCGCAGCTACACAAACAAAGTCCGCCTGCGCGGACTAAATGAATTGCGTTATCGTAAACCCAATCTGTAGGGGCGGGTTTAGGGACTAACTTTTGGGACATAACCGATAACGGGGTTGCAAAACCCGCCCTCCCCCAGCCCTGACGATTGGAAATCGCAGCTACACAAACAAAGTCCGCCTGCGCGGATTAAATGAATCGCGCTATCGTAAACCTAATCTGTAGGGGCGGGTTTAGGGACTAACTTTTGGGACATAACCGATAACGGGGT
>CAZNNK010000656.1:0-4401 GCA_964574085.1 uncultured Coleofasciculus sp. | reverse complement strand
ATCTCCCCTCAATAATCCCCCCCAGAACCATAGCGCCATGCATCCAGCCAACGGTGGTAATAGTATTGGGTGGTTGGGGGTAATTGGTTTACGGGTTTGCTCATAAATTGTCCTAATGGATATAAGCCACTGTAGACACCCAGATTAATGTAATGCACCATCCAATCTAACAGGGTGGTTAACCCAACTTGGGGAATCACAGGCGTCACCAGTCCGGGTTTAGTTAGGGAAATCAGTGTCAGGGTTTGGAACAGTCCAGAAAACTGCACCACATCTTGCAGAAAAGGACGCAGTACGTCATCCCCCAACTGTGCCATTGTTTGAAAAACACCACTCAGCAACGCATTGATTTGATTGGGGGGGAGATTTTGCTCAACGCCCACACTCATCGCCCGTTGAAACATCCAGGTCACGGCAATATTCGGCTGATAGGGTTGCAGTAGACTCAAGGCGTCTTGGGTCAAAATGTCGCCGCTAAGGGCTTCCTGGATGCCTTCTGTCAAACGTTTGAGGTGACGCACCATGGAACCAAATCCGCCAAAACTGACGGGGGATTGAGCGCCACTGCTATCACCCACAGGCAAAATTCGATTCCAGGGCATTCTGATGGGACTGTCTTTGTAGGATGGGAAAAAGCCAAATAATACTCGTTTAAAATCAAGTTGCGACAGTTCCACCCCCTGATAGTCGGGCAATAGCCGGAAGTATTCCTCCATAAAAAACCCCAAACTAGGGCGTTGGGGATGGGCGTCGAGATAGCTGAATAAGTAGGTGGTTCTGCCATCTCTGGCGGGAAAGGCTTCCCAAAAGTATTGACAATGATTCTGAATCGGTGTAAAAGAGACAATTAAATCTCCTGTATCATTCTGGGTAAAGCCTTGAGCGCAACTACCCACAACCAGACAGACGCCTTCCGGTTTTTCTCCCTGTCGCACTTGTTTGACAATGGGAGAGAAGTTGCCCATCGCATCAATCAGTAACCGGGTATTTAACCCACCCGCCGCCTCGACGCGCACCCCATCCGGATGAATCACTGCCCCCTCGAATGCCGTTTTTTCCAAAAGCTGACCCCCAGCCTCCAGAAACTTGGACTTGAGCGTATCCAGCAGGAAAACCGGGTCAACGCCAATATTCAGGACATCCCGCACCCAGACATCCTCTCCCCCCAAAAAACTCACCCGACCTGGGTTATACTCAGATGCGATCGCCTCCTCTAATTCTTCGGGGGATAACAGGTCAAGTTCCAGGAAGACCTCAAGTTCTGGGCGGGAAATATTCCACTCTTGATCCCTCCCCCGCAAAATTCCCCGTTCCAATAGGGCGACACGCCAGCCTCGCCTTTGCAATGCAGCAGCTAGGAGAATGCCTAAGGTACCGCCACAGATAATAATATCCCAATCGACGGTTCCCAAGGGTTCTGTTGATTCCTTAACCACCTGGGGAATCGGTGTGGTACCGTCTCGCAACGCTTGCCAGAATTGGTCAGCCTTCCGCAAGCCCGCCAAGACATCTCCCGGTAGTTGGGAAAGAATGTGTTCAGTTTGACTCATGACTCTCTCGTTTGGCACAGATGCTCCCTCTACATCCTAATCTGCGAGGGGTTAAAGATAGAAGGCAGGAGGCAGGAGGCAGGAGGCAGGAGGCAAGGAACAAGGCAATGATATAACGGTTCAATAGAACATGACCCGACTTAAGCTGGGTTCGTAGTAAGCTGTCATGCATTTAAATTGGGAATGGGTAGCGAGCAAGATGCTCGCACTACAAGGATTTCGCAATTCTTGACATTAGGGTTTAAATGCCGAACAGCTTAGGCACGAAGCGTGCCAGCAGCGCTAAAGCGCTGACTACAAACTCTCAAGTTGAACCCTCAATTTCGTCTGTTCGCTGTTCCCTTGTTTTAAATCTGAAAAATGAACAAACTATTTTTATTAGCTATTATCGTTATCGGCTCTATGGGATTCGCGACTCCGGCTGTAGCCGAAACCAAAACCGCCGCATCGGGAAACGTTCGAGCTGAGTTTTCCTATCAAAGCCAAGAGTTTTGTTTAGATGACGCCCAATTACAAATCAGTCGAGATGGGGCAATTTTACTGAATCAATCGTCATTAACAGATTTTGGAATTTGTCGGTTGACGGATTTGCAAGTCCGCAACTTAGACGTTAACCCCGAACCCGAAGTGATTTTAGACATCTATACGGGGGGAGCGCATTGCTGTTGGGTTTCTATGATTTATCGCTACGATGCGGCTCAAGATGCCTATACTCTAACCGAACAGTTTTGGGGGAATGCGGGGTATGAATTCAAAGACTTAAATCAAGATAACCTTCCTGAATTTTGGACGCGGGACGATAGCTTTGCTTATGCATTTACGTCTTATGCTGGTTCGTCTTTTCCCTTACAAATTTGGCAGTATCGCAATGGCAAGATGGTAGACGTAACGCGCAGCTATCCACAACTGATTTACAATGATGCCTATCAACTCTGGCAGCGTTATCAAGAAACTGATTATCCTGGTGTGGCTAGAGGAGCATTAGCCGCTTACTTAGCGGATAAATACATGCTTGGTCAAAGCGAAGATGGATGGCAGCGTGTTCGTCAAGCGTATCAAGGAAATGACAGAGAGTCATTCTTTAAGGATTTACGCAAATTCCTCCAACAAACGGGTTATATTAGAAATCCTGGAGAAACAGCCTATTATCGGCTAGCTGAAGTAGAACAGACGGGATTATATAACCAATGTCCCCAAGACACTAGCTTAAGGACGGCTGGGGAAACGGACAACTATCGTTTTGCCATCTGTGCGGGTGAGTCGGGTCAATATTATCTGGGACAATCGAAGCGAACGGGAGATTCGATTACCGTGAAACATAAGCAGGATGATCCAGAGAATTCGTTCCGTCGTGGCGATACGGTTTATCGTTTGCAAATGGATGAAGGTGACTCGGCAAATTTGTATCTGGAAGTCTATCAAAATAATCAGCGATTATTGCGGGAAATGGCACAGGAGGTTTATTCATTGATGTAGCAGCGTTCCTAAATTATGATGTGTCCTATTTAACCTATTTCCCATTCAAATGTCTAGACGAGATGATCTACATTTTTAAAATTTACTCGTCTATGAACCAAGTCAGGAGGTAATTCTTCAATGGATAAATCCCTAAGTTATGCAGATATCCTAAAAAAAACGCTGCAAGAGGCGACTATCGCCCAACCTCGTTTACAAGCCATCAAACTAGATCCGGTTTGTGATGTTGATTCGGGTCATTTTTTAGTTTTGGCTACAGGATGGGATAAACAACGGTGGATCGATACCATTCTGTTTCATGCTCGTTTAGTTGCTGATCAAGTCATCATTGAAGAAGATAATTTTGAGGAAGGATTAACCCAGGCACTAATTGCCGCAGGAATTAGGAAAGAGGATATTGTGACTAATCAGTATGGCTTCAATCCCTTGTCTCAGAAATCATCCTGATATAAAATCGGCAAAATTGTCTTCAGTGCGATCGCGGATTTTGTCGGTTGGGTTGACGCATGTTACCCAACTCCCTCGGAACAAAGATGAAACGCGGTAGGATAAAGAGTCAATAGATTTTCTAGATTGCCGTGAGTGAAACCGTTTATATTGAAACCAGCATTTTTGGACACTTAACTGCTAGACCAACGGATAACCTAATTCTTGCTGCCAATATCAGGATTACACAAGACTGGTGGAATGATTTTAGAGGTTCATTCGTTCTTTATGCTTCAGAAATTGTTGAGGATGAAGCAGCTAGGGGAGATAAGGAAATCGCCGCTCGAAGGTTAAATTTGTTAAAATCATTAATGCTTCTTGAACTCACAGAAGAGGCTTTGGAGCTTGCCCACGCATTCCTCAACCAAAGTAATCTTCCATCAAAGGCATCAAATGATGCGCTACATATAGCATTGGCAACAGTTTATGGCTTAGACTATCTGCTAACATGGAACTGTAAGCACATGGCAAATGCTCAAATTCAACGCAAGCTATCACAAATTAGTTCTCAACTTGGGTATGTTTTACCGATCATTTGCACACCGTATGAGCTGATAGGATATGAGGGAGAGATTTAGGCATGTACAAAAATGAAATTCTGGAAGAACTTCACCACTATCGAGAGGAATATGCTCGCTCATTTCACTATGATTTGAGAGCTATTTTTAATGATTTGCAAAAGAAACAAGCCGCTCACAAAGACAGACTGGTAAAACTTCCAATCCAGCGCTGGTCTAACCAAAAATTTCCCCGTTGCTAATGTACGATAGGATTTTGTCGGTTGGGTTGACGCATGTTACCCAACACCCTCGTATTCATCGATTTAATCAAACAGGGCGGTTGTAGACGCGGAGCGGCTTCCCGTAGGGTAACCGCAGCTACACAAACC
>CAZNNK010000655.1:0-4402 GCA_964574085.1 uncultured Coleofasciculus sp. | reverse complement strand
CAACCTATCAGGCTAAAGTGGCAGGGATTTTACCGTTATCGGAAGAGATGATTCAACTGGCTAGCGGTGATATCTTTTGCATCCGCTTTCCTAGTCATCCTTTAAGTCTCGAAATTAAAAAAGTGGCACAGCAAATTATGACGTAATTCCCAGCGCTTCTCCTATTCTGGTGGGCAATGCCCACCCTACGGTATATAGCACTACGCATTGAGGTTAGGACAATAAAATTAGGTGAAAAGGCAATAGGGAATAGGCAATAGGCAACAGAGTAATGTCCTAACGTATGCCCGTAATGCGATAAGTAGAACGATGAACCGCAATTTGACCGAACAGACTGAAGGCAAAGCCACATTTAAAATTGGTGATGCATTCTATCGCCCTTCAACCCAAGTGGTGCGAGATTTAGGAGTTTTAGCAGCGGCAATTTATCAGTCTCAAGTCGGTGGCTTGCGAGTGATTGATGCCATGAGTGGCTGTGGGGTGCGTTCCCTACGCTATCAGTTGGAGAGTCAAGCGGATTGGATATGGGTGAATGAGGCAAACCCAGAGCTTAAGCCGATTTTACAGCACAATTTAGCCGGCGCGATCGCCAGCCGTACAGTAACCCTTACCCATCTCGACGCCAATCAGGTCTTTTTTGAGTGCTATAACCGCCGAGATTACTACGATTTCATCGATGTGGATTGCTTTGGTTCGCCTACTCCCTATCTGGATACCAGCCTCTGGGCGCTGAAACTAGGGGGACTTCTCTATCTCACCAGTACCGATGGGCGTAAACTAACAGGTCATGCGTCACAAAGCAGTTTGGGGATTTATGGGGCGTATCCCCGCAACCATCCCGCCGCCCAGGAACAAGGATTGCGATTGGTGATTGGCAAACTCCAGCAGCAAGCCATTGCTAAAGGTTTGGGGATTGAGCCGATTTTCTCCCTGTTTACGGGTCAAACCTATCGCCTGATGGTGCGTCTGGTCAAAACCCAGCCGTTGACGCTGCAAAATTACGGATTTCTGGGGTATTGTCATCACTGCGGTAATTATCAAACTGTGTCCTGGTGTCAGTTAGGGCGTGTAGCTTGTCCTCATGACCAAAAATCCCTGACTCTGAGTGGTCCGCTGTGGCTGGGACTGTTGCATAATCAATCTTGGTTAAGACAGATGCAGGGATTAGCTGAAAAGTGGCACTGGTCAAAACGGCTACAACTCCTCAGCCTCATGGAAGCCGAAGCCGATTTCCCGCCCTACTTTTATACCTTGGCAGAAATTGGACGCCGAGGGCGTTTGGATATCCCCAAACGAGAGCATCTGATTCAGGCATTGCGCGATCTCGGGTATTTCGCCTGTGCGACTCATATTACACCGGGAGCGATTAAAACCAACGCCGATATTCACACTTGTATCGCTGTCGCCCTAAAGTCTGTACACTGTACTAAGACATGTTAAGGAGCTTCCCAGCCTTACGAAGGACGTAGCTGGCTTCTTTTCGGGAGCGAGTAGGGCAATGACAAATGACGAATTATCACCGTTGAACAAAAAAATTAACAAAATCCTCGCCCCAAGGAAAAATCTTAACTTTCATAAACTTTCAATTAATATTGGTGCTGGAGTATAACGCGGAGTTGAACCAAGATGTTATCTTGGAAATCACCGGGTCTATAAGCTATTGAAAACACTACCTTGAGAGGCTTCTCACCACGATGACTGCCATTTTAAAGGTTGGCGACCAAACCATCACGGCTGAAGAAGTAATTCCCCTGTTAGCCAAATATCAATTACTCCCTCAGTTATTGCGAGAAATCATTATTGATCAAGCCATTGCCACCATAGATTGTACCGACGATGAAAAAAATGCTGCCTGCGAACAGTTCTATGCTAAAAATCAGCTCAGTACCGAACCAGAGCGTCAAGCTTGGCGCGATCGCCAAGACTTAAGCTTAGAACAAGTTGAAGAATTAGCGGTTCGGGGACTGAAGCTGGAAAAATTTAAGCAGGCGACTTGGGGACATAAGATTGAATCCTATTTCCTCAAGCGCAAAGGACGCTTAGATCGGGTGATTTATTCCCTGATTCGGACAAAGGAGGCGGCGATTGCCCAAGAACTCTATTTTCGTATCCAAGAAGGAGAACAGTCATTTAATGAACTCGCCCGGGATTATTCCCAAGGACCAGAGGCGCAAACAGGCGGATTAGTTGGACCCGTGGAACTGAGTACACCCCACCCCACCTTGGCGCAAATGCTAACTGTCAGCCAACCCGGTCAACTTTTGCCCCCTACCCGCTTGGGGGACTGGTTTATCGTCATTCGTCTAGAAAAATTTTTACCTGTGCAACTGGATGATGCCATGCGTCAGCGACTCCTGGATGAAATGTTTACCACCTGGTTAAAAGAGCAATTGCGACAACAGATATCCTTAGGTACACCTGTTCAATCCTAAACCCTGTAGAGACGCGCCATGGCGCGTCTCTACAATGCTATTCCCAGAGGCTTGCCCATGACCTACACAAAGACAACGATTCAGGATTTTCTGGCAGATATCGTTCCCTTCAATCAACTTGACGCTGCGACCCTAACCAAGTTAGCGGAAAAAAGTCAACTGCTGCGCTATCGCATGGGTCAACCGATCCTGATGCGAGACAAAATGCCCTCTCAGATCTCGATTCTCTATGAGGGAAAAGCGCGGCTTTTGAGTTACGAACAAACCACTCAAAAACCCGTCACCCTGGACTTGCTGAAACCGGGCGCGATTCTGGGTTGGATCAGTCTGATGCGGGGTATCCCTTGTGAAACCGCGATCGCATCGACGGAATCGGTTTGCTTAACCATCCCCACGGGTCAGTTTTTATCGTTGATGGCACAGGAACCCACCGCTACCGCCGCGTTCCAAAACCAGTGCAGTGTCATCGAAGCCTTCGAGTTAATCGGCGCGGAGTTGGTACGCCAAGCCAGTGGGATTATGAATCTCAAAGAACTGGCAAAAAACGCTTACCCAGATGCTGAGGTGCGTTACCTCTATCCCATGACCGACGCCACCGAACTCCTGACGCCAGATCGGGTGTGGTTTGTCAGTGGTGGAAGTGTCGTCAAAGATTTTCCCGTGGGAAGTCGGTTGACGCCAGAGGCAATTTCTCAGGGGTTAGACATCCAAGGATCTACCCCCGCCCGGATTGTCGGGTTTCGCGAATCGGATTTAGTTGGGGAAGGTGAAACTGAACCCCCTACCGCCCCAGTTACAGTGGTTGGCGAACCAACCCCCCTCACCACCGACGATGATCCCTGGCTGGATGATACCGATGGCAACGATAGTATCCCCTATGCCCCCGATAAACCGCCAGAAGCCACCGAGGACGTCGATCAAACTCCTGATCAACGCCGCAAATATCCCCATGTCCGAGGGAAAGGACTCCTCGATGGTACCCTCGCCTGTTTCCAAATGCTGAGTAAGCATTTAGAAATGCCCTTTCGCCGCGATGTCATTCGTCGGGTACTTAATGAACAGATGCAGCGCACCGGGGGGCTGTCGTTACCCCTGTGTGGGGCGGTGGCAGATTTAATCGGCTTACATGCCCAATTGGTGAATGTACCGCCCCAATCGATTAGTCGCCTACAAACCCCCGCCCTGGTTCCTTGGTATGAAGGCTTTGCGGTTCTCTATGAAGCCAAGCCACGGGAATTGCTGCTGGGCGTGCCAGAACTGGGGATTGTCCGCCGCAAACCTGCTGATTTACTGGATAGTTTACCGAAAACCGAAGACGGGCAGTCACCGGAAGCGATCCCGGTGTTGCTGGTACAACGGACGAAACATACACCAAAGCAACGGTTTGGTTTGCAGTGGTTTCTGCCGTCGCTGGTGCGCTATCGCCGCGTCTTAATTTTGGTGTTTATCGCCTCCTTTTTTGTGCAGCTATTTGGACTGGCGAATCCGTTGATGATTCAGGTGATCATCGATAAGGTGATTGTGCAGAACAGTATTGATACGCTGCATGTGCTGGGGTTGTTTCTGGTGATCATTGCCGTTTTTGAGGCATTATTAACCAGTTTCCGGACGTATTTATTTGTGGATACGACGAACCGGATTGACATGCATCTGGGGTCGGAGATCATTGACCACTTAGTCCGCTTACCGCTGCGCTATTTTGAACGGCGTCCAGTGGGGGAACTGGCGAGTCGAATTAATGAGTTGGAAAATATTCGTCAGTTTCTTACGGGAACAGCGTTGACGGTGGTGTTAGATGCGGTGTTTTCCGTGTTGTACATCGTGGTCATGTTTATTTATAGCTGGGTGCTAACCATTGTCTCCTTGGCGATTATTCCCCTGTTTGTGTTGTTAACCGTCATTGTTTCACCCATTGTCCGTCGCCAACTGCGAACTAAAGCCGAACGGAACGCCCAGACTCAATCCTATTT
>CAZNNK010000654.1:0-4403 GCA_964574085.1 uncultured Coleofasciculus sp. | reverse complement strand
CATCATCAGAGGTTAAGCTAATTGTCTCCGTTGGCATGGGAGTTTCCTCGGGTTACAGATAAACCTGACTCTCAGATGGTGGCGTATGGCAGCAAATAAATCCGAGTCGTGAAACGGTTTAGTGATGAAATCCGTGCAGCCCACCTCTAAGGCTTTTAACCGTTCTGCTTCTATTACACTAGCACTTAAAGCAATAATTATCGGCGATGTAGAACCATAGCCGGCTACGTCTCTACCCTGGCGAATCTGTTGAGTCACCCCATAACCATCCAGTCCTGGCATCCGCAAATCCATAAAAATGTTAACAGCCCTCAAATCCCTACGATCGCCTGTTCCCTGACGAATGACGTAGCTTGCTTCTCAAGGGCAGCGAGTATGACAAATGACAAATAACCCTTATTTGCCTTTTTTATCGAGTCCCATTTTTCGGGCGACATCATGGTAAGTTTTCAACGCTTTAGCTCCCGCATTACCCGACTGCTTCCCAGACTCGGATTTTGAGGACTGTTCTGAATCTCCGGTCGCTTTTTTCAGGGCTTCGGTATGAGCAATTCCTTGTTTTGCCCGGTCTGCTTCAGTCAGTTGAACCGCATGCTTATCAGGAACAATGTTTGAGCCAAACTTACTCGCATAAACCTGGGTAAATTCTGCCCCGATAAACAGAATTTGGGCTGAATAGTAAACCCAAGCCAGAAAAATCACTAATGAACCCGCAGCGCCATAGGTTGAGCCAAAACTCCCTCGCCCTAAATACATGCCAATTAAAGACTTGCCAATCGTGAAAAGTAGGGCAGTAATACTCGCACCAATCCAGACATCTCCCCAGCTAATTTTCACATCCGGGAGAAACTTGTACATCATCGCAAAGAGCAGCGTAATTACGCCTAGAGAAAGTACCCAGTTTAACAGTGACCAGAGAAAATCGACACCAAAGAGTAAATCACTAGCATAATTACTCAACGCCGATAATGCCGCACTGACAATCAGAGACACTAAGAGTAAAAAGCCAATCCCCAGCACAACCGAAAAGGACAATAACCGTTTCTGTAAAAAACCTTTAACCGGTCGTCCAGGTTTCGGTTGTACTCCCCAAACAGTATTCAAAGCATCTTGCAGTTGAGCGAAGACTCCCGATGCGCCAAACAGCAGCACGACAATACTGATAATTGAGGCAATACTGCTAACATTTGGTCGATTCGCATTTTGAATCGCCGTTTCAATCACCTTAGCCCCCTCAGTACCCACCAAACCTTGAATTTGCTCGACAATCTCCCCTCGTGCGGCTTCCGGACCAAAAATCGAACCCGCGATCGCGATCGCGATAATCAACAACGGTGCTAGGGAAAACACCGTGTAATAGGCTAAGGCGGCGGCTAACCGTGACGCTTTATCCTCTTGCCATTCTTGAATCGTTTCCTTAAGTAGTTCTCCAATAACCTTAAATTTCATCACAATGACTCCATGATCGATTGGTATTAGCACAATGACTGGCTAAACCTTAGGATTCTTATAAAATCTTAAGGGTTCAACTGGCAACCCCCTAAAGACAGAAGTTAGATCTATACTGGATTGATAAAGGGTTGATCTGATATGAATTTTAGTCAGGACTTACTGAATAAACTCGACTCAATCGTCAACAACTGGGTGGAAGCGGTTCGCCAAGATGGGGAACTTGAGAGTACCCGTGAACTCACCTATAAGGCAGTACTGGATGGTTTACCCTCTGTGCTGCGAGCCATCGCCAAAATCCTTTCTGACTGTGAAAATGGCGCACATCAAACAATTGTCGAGAAAAGTTTAGAACATGGGGTAATCCGAGCTAAACAAGGCTACGATCCCACCGAAGTCGCGCGAGAATATCGAATTCTGCGCCAGATTATCTTTGCTCATTTAGAACCGGATCTCTTGCGAGGATCAAGCGCTCAAGTTTTGCAAGCCACCCGGATCATTGATATGGCGTTGGATGAAGTGATTGGTCGTTGTTTCAACAGTTATACAGAAGAACGATTGCAGGAGTTAGAAAAACTGCAAAGTCAAGTCAACCTCACCAATCACGAACTGACCCGCTTAGTAGACACTCATCGAGATAATTTAGCCCATTTAGCCCATGATTTGAAAAATCCGCTACAGTCAATTCTAATATCGTCTGATCTATTTCTACGTCAACACAACACCCAAGACACCGTTGTCAGTCTGGATCACATTGATCGGGTACTCAGAAATGGGCGACAAATTTTACACTTAATCAACGATGCTTTAGAAGTCTCTCGTCATGAGGCGGGACAGGTAACATTGCAGCCAGAGGTAATTGATATCTGCGCGTTGATCGACAATGTGGTTGATACGTTAACGCCCTCAGCCAGTGAAAAAGACCTGACGATAACGGTAGATTATGAACTAGCGCCGAAGCAAGTCACGACTGATCCCTTGCGACTCAAACAGATTATCACCAATTTGGTCAGTAATGCGATTCGTTACACGGAAACGGGAAGCATTACCATCACCTGCCAGGTTGAGTGTAATCATCAACCTAATCAAAATGATAAAAATGAGCATTTTGATCATTTTGTGATCGCGATTACCGATACCGGGATTGGTATTGCTCCAGAAGACCAAGCTCAAATTTTTGACCCTTATTTTCGCGGTGGTTCCCGTGCTAACCGCTTACCCGATAGTACCGGATTGGGATTGGCGATTGTAGGGCGGTTAGTGCGACTGTTGCAAGGAGAAATTCAGCTTGATTCTCAGTTAGGAGTTGGCTCAACATTCACGGTAATTTTACCGTTAGCTGTCAAAATCTCGGCTAGAACATCAGTTAGTGTAACCTGATAGATGTGGGGTGTAAGTAGTGGGACGCAATTCATGAGGATAAACGAATAGGGAACGGGAAACAGTAAGCTGTCATGTATTTAAATTGGGTATTAGTAGCGAGCAAGATGCTCGCACTACATACAAGGATTTCGCCCTTATTGACATTAAGGTTTAATTGCCAAACAGATTAACGAGGTATCTGCTGAAGCTTTGATTTGTTAATGAGACTTTGAATAGGCTTCAAAACGATGCTTAAGTTTATTGGCAACAACGGCGACAATCACCGCTGCAACCGCCAATAAAACTGCCCCCATTTTCATCCCTGAACCATCGCTCAAAATTGCCAACGCTGCCAAAACAATAGCGACGCCTACACCCCATTGTTCCACGCGCTGAGTTGCCTGGTAAGCTCGGTTACAAGAGCGACAAAGTTCAGTATGCCAAAATAACGGCTTTACTAACATTTTATTAAACTGATTTTCAGGTTTATTTTCCATACCTTTCGAGGTTAAATACCCGCGATAATAGGGCAAAGACGCCCCAACCCGATCCAGCCATTTACGATATTCCATAGCAAACGTGTCACAGGTGGGAATAGGGGAATAAACCTGTTGCACCGATTGTCCTAACCGTTCAACTTCATTTTGTTGTCCGACAAGCTGCGCTAAATCCTCTGCGATAATTTTATTCTGTCTTAAATGAATCCACCATCTCGGCATCAGCTTGACTGGTTGAGTGGCAAAATTACGATAACTGCGAGTAAGAATACGGCATCTTCCTTTCCCCAAAGGGAAAAAATAAAACGCCTGCCCAAAAAACCAACCTTTCTCAGGAATAGGAAAATGTAGATGGGCTAAACTAGGAGCCAAAAAATCTAAATTCCTCCAAGTTTGATTCGGTTGTGTTGTCTCGCGAAACCTGCCGCGAAACCCTTGAACCGAACTCTCAAGGATTTCCATTTCCAAGGGTTGAGCTTTGGCGCGATCGCCCTGATTCCCATGATGGGTAATATGAATATGAGCCGGATCTAACATGTGTTCGATCACATAGCTGATATCACAAGGCACTTCTGTGAGTTTGTCGTAATGGACAAATTTGGGCTGATCCAATTGCGGGATGGTGGGAATCGCTTGTTCATCCGCTAATTCAGCCGCACCGGGCCAAATCCAAATCAGTCCTTGGCGTTCGACAACTTTATGCGATCGCACGCCAGCATTCACAGGTATTGTTCCATCAGCAGGTAACTGAGGAATATGCAAACATTCACCTTCATGACCAAATTGCCAACCGTGGTACAAGCACTCCAGTTTACCGTCGATGATCTGTCCATCGGATAGTTTCGCCGCACGATGGGGACAGCGATCGGTTAAACAAATTAATTCCTCTTGGTGTTGGAATAAGACAAACGGTTCATCATACAACGAAAAACCATAGGGGCGATCTTTGGGAAAATCTTGGCGGAAACAGATAGGATACCAACAATTTCTCCAGCTAAATTCCGATTCAAATTCTGGTTCAGAGAAAGGGTGCGTTGATTGGGCTGAGTCAGGTTTATGGGGAGCAAGGGTCATAATTGAGACTAAAATGAATTC
>CAZNNK010000653.1:0-4407 GCA_964574085.1 uncultured Coleofasciculus sp. | reverse complement strand
GTCCAATACCACTCCACATCTTCATCGTCCTTGATTTGAATGCTAAAGATGGAAGGGGGAATAGAAGAGTCTGTGGGAGGGGGTGCGTAGATGACTCGTACTGATGACATAAACTCCTCCTTAATTGGGAACTCACTATAAATTGAGCTATACGAGATAGCGCCTTACCATCATCCCTCTTTTGAAGGAAAACGACCGTAACAAATTATTAAATCAGACAAATGACGAATTATTGATATCCCGCCGCCTGTAGCGCAAATAACCGCGCATAACGTCCACCAAGTTCCACTAATTCCTCATGGGTTCCCTGTTCAATGATGTCTCCCCCCGCCATCACTACAATTTTGTCCGCCATTCGGACTGTGGAGAAGCGATGAGAAATTAACACCACCATTTGATTCTGGGTAATCGTGCGGAAATGGTCAAAGACTCGCACCTCCGCTTCTGCATCCATGGCGGCTGTGGGTTCATCTAAGACTAAAATATCTGCATCGGTTCGCATAAACGCGCGAGATAGGGCTATTTTCTGCCATTGACCCCCAGAGAGTTCCTGTCCCCCTTTAAACCATCGCCCTAACTGGGTGCTAAATCCGTCTGGCATTAGTTCAATAAAGGGTTTCGCCATGCCTTTTTCTGCTGCATTTTCCCAGCGATTTTCGTCTTGCAAATAGTCTACATCCCCGACGCCAACATTCTCGCCTACGGTAAATTGATAGCGGACAAAGTTCTGGAATATTACCCCAATCCGGCGGCGTAGGGTATCAAGTTTCCATTCCTGTAAATCTAACCCATCTAAGAGAATGCGCCCGGAATCGGGTGTATAGAGACGAGTTAAGAGTTTAATTAATGTTGTCTTTCCTGACCCATTTTCGCCGACAATGGCTAACTTTTCTCCGGGTTTCAGGTGCAGGTCAACCCCTTTTAGTGCAGGCTTTTGACTTCCGGGATAGGTAAAAAACACAGTCTCAAACCGAATCCCATCCCCCGGTTTTATCCCTTGGGTGGCTGTCCCCTGAGATTGGGGAACCTCTTGTTCCAGAAATTCGTAGAGGTTGGAAATATAGAGGTTATCTTCATACATCCCACCAATGGAGGTGAGTATGGCGGAAAAGGTAGATTGTCCTTGGCGAAATACGGTTAAATACATGGTCATCTCGCCTAAGGAAATTCGACCAAAGATGGTTTCGATGACAATCCAAGCATACGCCCCATAAAATGTCAGCGTACTCAGTAACCCCAACAAATAACCCCAAAATCCCCGCCGAATGGTCAAATCTCTATCTTCTCGGTAAAGGCGTCTGAAAGTATTGCGGTAGCGTTGTAGCATGGTTGCGCCAAGCTGGTATAGCTGAATCTCCTTGGCGTAATCTTCTCTAGCAATTAAGGTTTCCAAGTAATGCTGCTGACGGGTTTCTGGGGAACGCCACCGGAATAAGCGAAAGGCGACGCCAGCAAAGCGCGTTTCGGCGATAAAGGGAGGAATGGCGGCGATGATTAATATGGCTACCGCCCAGGTTGAGAATTGCAGCAGTAGTCCGCCAAAGGTGAGTAGCGATAAACTATCCCGAACCAGTCCAAACGTTCGCGTCACTAGCGCCAGAGGACGACTGGAGGCTTCTCGCCGCGCCTGGGTCATTTTGTCGTAAAATTCGGAGTCCTCGAAGTGGGGTAAGTCTAAGGTTAAGGCTTTTTCTAGAATTAACACATTGACCCGTTGCGCTAATAATACCCGCAATAGCGACTGGCAAACCGTTTGACCGCGCTGACTTCCTGCCAGTATCATAACCGCGATCGCTTCTAATCCGACATAGCCTAACGCCAGCCACCGATGGGCGGCTACCCCTGACTGAGACGCCAATACCACGGTATCCACAATCAACTTACCTAAGTAGGCGATCGCGGCGGGTAATAATCCCGCGATGACGGTTAAAATCGCTAGCACCAGGGTTAGTCTGTGACTGGTTGTCCAGACTAACGTCAAGGCGTGTCCGCTATAACGGAATACTGAAAGCGATTGACGAATATTCCGGATCAGAAATCTCAGCGAGTAGCGTTTCTTGCGTCGGTTCATGGCTTCTGGTAGACATTTTGCCAGCACTATTACGCAGTGTAGATCCTGATCCATTGTAGGGGCGGGTTTAGGCACTCAATTATCTTGTCACCGATAACGTATCAGCAAAACCCGCCCTCACCCATAACGTATCAGCAAAACCCACCCTCACCGATAACGTATCAACAAAATCCGCCCTCCTTCTGAATTAGTGTTCTCCCAAATAAATAGAGAGACAGAAACTTTGTAGCGTTTACTTATAAAAATTGATATGATTGGCGATTACTGTTAAGAGTTCATCGGTTGTAAAAGGCTTAGCCAGATAACCATTCGCACCAAACTTTTGCCATTGGTTCCTAACGGTTTGGCTTTTTTCTGCCGAAATAAAGATAAAGGGTATTGTTGTAGTCCTTGAATCTTGGCGTAAGGCTTTGAGAACTTCATACCCATCTAATTTAGGCATCCGAATATCGCACAGAATCAAATCAGGGACAAACTCTTTGGCTAAGAGTAAGCCCCTGTGAGAATCGCCAGTGCCAATTGCCTTATACCCTTTTTCCTGTAAGACATTAAGGATAATTTCCCGCAAAATTTCTTCATCTTCAATGACTAAAATTGCAGCATCTTGTGTCACAGTTTTTCTCAAACGACCGTCTTATACAAAATCTATTAGGTTTTGGGGGGTTTAGCTTGACCAATCCCCAAGGATTCCTTACTATGTTTCAACTGCTTCCACAATGACTGCACTTGCTGATAGGCTTGTTCAGAGGAAATCTTGCCGCTAGTTTGTAGGGCTGCTATATAGGACACCTTCTGGGCAAACTCTTGCAAGTTGTCATTAAAGGCTAGATCCTCTGGCGTAAACTTGCCGTAATAGCGGCATCTAGGGTAAAGAAACTTTTGCTTACTGACCTGTGCGGAATCGGATGATGCGGACTGTGCCATGTTTCACCTCTTGTCTCAAGTCTCTACTTTCCATTATATTAGCAAAAACTTAACCTTAATTTAACCATAAGTTAACTAAATGTTATATAAAGATTCGATTTGAGTTGTGAACCTACATAGAGAATCAGCAAAAAGAAATAGGGAATAGGGAATAGGGGAGATAGGGAAGATGGGGGAGATGGGAAAGATGATTACCAATCAACAATGAACCATGAATAATCAACAATGACATAAACGAATGGCAAACCCATGAACATTAAAATTATCACCTTCAATATCCGTTATGATAAGCCTGATCCCAATAACCAGGATTGGAGAATTCGGCGTGATGCGATCGCGGCGCTGATTCAGGAGTATCGTCCGGATATTATTGGTACACAGGAAGGCAAAGCCCACCAGCTACTGGACTTACATCGCCGTCTCCCTAATTATCAAAGTATTGGGGGCGATCGCACAGGAACAGGGACAGGAGAACATTGTGCGATTTTCTATAACCCAGACCGTCTTAAATGCCTGGATCATGGCGATTTTTACTTAAGCGATACGCCTGATATTGCTGGGAGTATCAGTCCTGAGTGGGGAAATCCTGCACCGCGAATGGCAACCTGGGCAGTCTTTAGTGTAGCGCAGGTGTCGAAAACAATCACCTGTTTTAATACCCATCTGGATTATACCAGTGCCAAGGCACGGGAACTGGGGGCGAGACTAATCCGCGATCGCATGGCTTACCACAATCCTGACCAGACCTATCTCTTCCTTACGGGTGATTTTAATGCTGAACCCGGTAGCTTACCCCGGGCAATCTTATCTGACTTATCAGCGAATTCTATTACTTTCAAGGATGCCTTAGCCGATGTTGAATTAGAAAAACAGCGCAGTATTCATGGGTTTACAGGTGAGGCGTTTGCGGCTGTTGATACCATTTATTATGATAGTCGCCTCAAGCTAGAAACTGTGATGGTTGATGATAGCAAATGGCAAGGAATTTTTCCCTCTGATCATTTCCCGATTATCGCTAATTTTGTTAATAATTAGAGGCTGCTGAATAAGTCTTGTGGTGGGGAGAGGCAATAGGGAACAGGCAACAGGCAACAGTTTCATATCATGTCCGGTGGAATACTTACACTATCGGTACAGACAAGGCAGAAGGCAGAAGGCAGGAGACAGAAGGGAAGGAAGAAGGTTGCAAGGCACAAGGGAATAATGACTGTTTGGTCGGACATGATATCAAACATCAAGCGTACAACTGTGCCACATATTCCCCATAGCCGTTATAGGGCAATGTTTCCCGTCTTTCCCAGGAAAAATCGGGTCCCTTGCCAATAAACTTTTCCGTCGCTTGAGACCAACGTGGGTGCGGCACATCCGGATTGACATTTGCCTCAAACTTGTACACAAAAGGAACTGTCAAT
>CAZNNK010000652.1:0-4424 GCA_964574085.1 uncultured Coleofasciculus sp. | reverse complement strand
TTGTCTAATCATACCAGCCAAACGACCGCTTATCTTTAGGGCAAAACTGGACACGACCGCCTCCCCTTTTCCCAAGGTCAACATTTCGCCTAAATGTAAATAGCGGAACGGCTTTAAGCGTTTACCCCTAATTGCCCGATACAGGTTTTTTGCCGCACAATCGGCTTGCTGGTAAGCTACTTGTGCGGTTTTGGGGAGTCTGCCTTCGGAATCTTGAATTTCTGCCATATCCCCTAGGGCGAAGACTTCTGGATAATCCACAACCTGTAAAGTAGGGTGGGTGAGTATCTTACCTTGAGGATTCTGCTGACAAGGGAGATGGCTTACCCATTCAATGGAACGAGTCCCCACTGTCCATAACACCAGATCAACAGGCATAAGGGTTTTTCCGTTCTGATTAATCAGGGTAATTTGATCCGGTTCAATCGCCTCTACGCTAGTGACAAAATCCATTTGTACCCGACGGGCGGTTAAGGCGCGATAGGCTGATTTCTGGCTGTAGGGGGTAAAGCTTTTCAGCAATTGTTGACCCCGTTCAATTAGTCGTACTTGTCCCCGTTCCTGCAAGCGATCGCTCAGTTTACAAGCTAACTCTACACCACTCGGTCCTGCACCGATCACCGCGATGCGAATTTGGGGCAAATTCGACTGTTCCAACTGGTTAAGCTGTTGGTTGAGGCGTTCTGCATCAGTAACGGTGCGAAAGGGATAAGCGTAAGTCGCCGCACCCGGTACGCCCTCTAAGCGCATCTCGGCACCAACGGCTAATACTAAATAGTCATAATTTAGGATTTTGAGATTTTGCCCTAATTCTGATAGAGTTTCTAGTTGCAGCTTAACTTGGCGTTTTTCCAGATCGACCGCCTGAATATTTCCTTGACAAAAATCAACTGTTGTGTCCTTAATTAAGGTTCGATAACGAGGGGCAATTTCCCAGGCTTGCAGTTCCTCGGTTACCCGTTCATAAAGCAAGGGTGTAAATACCAGATGATCTTTGCGATCGATTAAGGTAATTTTATACTTCGGTGATTTCAACAAGCGAAACCGTTGCAGGTACAAGGCGGTATAAAGTCCACCAAAACCACCCCCTAAAATGCAAATGTGAATAGATGGTTCATTGTTCATTGTTCATAGTACTCATTCAACCTCAAACCAGCCAGATAGCTTTTGATTCCATCAGAATTCAAAGTAGATAAACTCAGAGGGCTGATTCGCCGCGAATAGGATGGTTAATCCTAATAAAACTCGCGACACCCAAGGCAATAGTAACAATTCATATTCAAACTTACGCTTTTGCCAAACGGCTAAATGTTCCATAAATAAAACGCCATTGGCAAGCAAAAGGGTCACAATTAATGCCGTACCTTCATTCAAGCTGTAGGAACTGAGGAAATTACCTAAATTGGACAAAGAATAAGCCCACGGCGTAACCAGTGTTTGTAACTTTGACAGCAATCGCAGAGTATTTGTGTCCATAAAGAACAGACACCCTAGCGTCACTGAGCCAAATGTCAGCGCCCAAGAAATAAACTGAAAACGGGACACCTGCTTTCCTTTTCCCATCAAGCGTTGAAAGGGTCTACCTGTATATCGCAATAGCAACAGTAACGAGCCGTGATACGCGCCCCAAATAATGAAATTCCACGCCGCACCATGCCAGAATCCGGATAGGGTAAAGGTGATGAATAAAAAGAATGCGGCTAATTGTTTTTTAGAACCCATTAGAGGCAGAAACACATAGTCGCGAAACCAGTTATTTAGGGTAATGTGCCATCGCCGCCAAAATTCCTGGATACTGACGGACGTATAGGGCGCTAGGAAGTTCACCGTTAGTTTTACTCCCAGTATTCTCGCCACACCCAGCGCCATAAAACTGTACCCGGCAAAATCAAAGTAGATTCTCAGAGTAAATAAGTAAGCAAAAAACCAAACCATCCAGGGATTGGCGGTTTCTTGTAAGTTAATGTAGGGGGCGATATTATCGGCTAGCACCAACTTCATAAAGAAGCCCAAGGATAGCCAGCGTAATCCCAACTCAAAGTTTTCGGCTGTGAATTTAAACTGAAATGATTGAATTTGGGGTAATAAGTCAGCCCGCCGTTCAATGGGTCCAGCGACAATTTGCGGAAAGAAGGCGATAAAGTTAATGTAATCCAGAAAGGCGATGGGTTTTTTGTATTTGGGTCTGAGGGAATCAACCACAAACGCCACCATCTGGAAGGTGTAGAAGGAAACACCAGGAGGAATTTGTTGAAAGATGGGCAAGGGAAAGCCTTGTTCCCAGTTGTTCCTGAATCCCGGTACGACTATTCCGAATACATCTTCGACGAAAAATGTCAAGTATTTCAGGTAGGCGAGGATAGCAATATCGGTGATAATTACAATCGCGGCAATCAGCTTAGCACCATTTCCACGACGCCGAAGCATCAGCCGCACCATGAAGTAGTTGAAAACAATTTCAACAATGAAGATGGCGAAACTGGAGCGACTGGCGTTTAAGAACAACATCAGTGACATCACCGCCAACCCGATGGTGTCAAAGTTGTCTCGCCACAGCTTCAGGGATTTGCCAACATAGCGAATGGCAAAGAAAGGAATGGCGTAAAGCAGTAGTATCCACCAGAAGGAAAAGTCAGAAAAATTCAATTAACGGCTTCCTCCTTTTTTTGTCCTTTGTCATTCGTCATACTCAAGGGAGCGCCAAGCAAGCTACGTTTATGTCATTTGTTAGGGAACAGGGAACAGGGAATAGGGAATAGGGAATAGGGTAATAGGCTATAGAAATTTTGTCTCCCATCTTCCCCTGCTCCCCCTGCTTCCCCATCTCCCAGACGTGCCATGGCACGTCTCTACCCTCCCAATCCTTTCCAAAATCCACCCCAGCCTTTGCCGGATTTTTCGGATGCTTCGGGCTTCGCTTCTTTCGTCTCAGAGGCGGCGGCGGATTCGGCGTTGTCTAATGCGGCTGAAACATCGAATTCTTCGACTAGGTATTGAGCCGATTTTTCAATCGTTGGATAATCCCAGAACAATGTCGAAGGTAATTCTACCTCTAACCAATCTTCGAGTTCACCGACAATGGTTACCGCATCAATAGAGTCAAGCCCATAGCGGGTTAAGGGTTCGGTAACATCAATATTTTTGGCATCTAGGGACAGTTGTTCAACCAGTTGATTCACCATCCAGTTTTGAATCGCTTGAACCGAATCAACAGACTGATTGGTGGTTTCTACGTCACTTTGAACCATAACGTCATTAGGCTTGGAGTTGGAGTTCTGCACTTGCATGGGGTTTTTCCTCTTGTGTTTCAGTTTGGGCGAGTTGAATCGGTACAATGGAAAACATTTTGTTTTCCTGATGCAGCTTCAGCAGATGTTGTGCCACATTTTCACTGTACGCTTTCGGGACAATATTGGGCAGCGATCGCCAGGGGCGTAAGCAGCGATAAAGTCCTAAGACTAACCATTCCCCCTTGCCAAAGAAGTCATCCAAGATTGTCCGGTTGTAAATCCAGGTATGAACTGACGCGGCGGCGGCGTGTAAGTCGCAGTATTTTTTCGCCAGTTCAAAGAGTTCAGGATCTTGATCATGACCATGTTCAAATCCGGAGTTGGCAATGCGTTCATCGAAGGCGTCGAGTTCCTCTAGAACAATGGTAGTTAAGCTGATAATTTTTTCCAGTACCTCGGCGTCAACATCCGCTTCCGTCTGCATCCCCTGAAGCTGTTCCCAGGCAATTTCTAGCCCTTGCAGGACATCATCAGCCCCGCGACCAAATAACCCTAGTTTTTCTGGCTCAAAGGGCGGGACGGATTTTTCTAGGGAAAAAATGGCATCTAGGCGAGATTGGATACCCTCCATCGTCTTCTGCTTGCGTCTGGAGCGATATTTAGCGATTTGACGAAACTGGAGAATTAGAGCATGGAGGTTAACTACACTACTGCCATCAAACATACTGATAATCGAATTATCCCGCAGCAGTTTCTGGAAAATACCGTAGTCATGCTCCTCTCGCATATAGAAGCGGGAACCGAGGACGACATAGACAGAGTTAATCACCTCCTCTAGTTTGATGGTGACAAAGTATTTCACCACCGCCGCCCAAACCGAAAATTGTTCGGGGATGATATGAAACCCTCTGGCTGCACCAATGGTTTCGCAATCACACACCAACATGTCAATAAAGGCATCGACTAGGGTTTGTCGAGGTTGGGGGATATCGAAAACGGTTTTGTTATAAATAACCCGGTTAACGGCAAAATTGAGCGTGGTTCTCATCGCCGTATCTGCCGCACCATGAGAAAAGGCGGCGCACAACATCCGGGTAATTTGGAAGCCCTTGAGTGCGAGTTCTAACCCTGAACCTTCGTCCTTTAACCGCATGGCTTCGGGAATAAAGCAATCCTTAAACCCGATTCCGCTCA
>CAZNNK010000651.1:0-4424 GCA_964574085.1 uncultured Coleofasciculus sp. | reverse complement strand
AGCGAACTGTTTACGGGCTTTGGGTGTCATTAGCTTATTGATTGATTATGAATAAGGGCGGGTTTTGTTGATCAGTTGTGGGTAACTAGCTAGATTGAGTCCCTAAACCCGCCCCTACTGGCTTATTGCTTATGAATAAGGGCAGTTTTTTTTGTTCAGTTGTGGGTAACTAGCTAGATTGAGTCCCTAAACCCGCCCCTACAGTGGCTAAAGGGAGCATGCTTTTGACAGAGATGCCAGGACATGTCTCTACTTATTACTTGTTAAAAAATCTTTCAGCCTCTGTTGATTGTCAGCAATGTAATTTCGGGCAAACATGGTAAGATTAGCAATATTTTCCGGACTGGCGTTGTCAATCTCAAAACTCATAATATCGGGTTGGAGACGGAGGTAGCGCTGAAAGTCAGGATTATCTAAGTCCTGAGAACTCAGAATCTGCCGAGTAATATAATCATGAATATCAGAAGAGGCATCAAATAATACATCAATCAGGCGTCCTTTCCATCCCCATTGTGCCAATCCCCAACCGCGTGTCTCATTCCAGGGAAATGGACGCTCAGAACTTCCAGTACCAATTGAGAGTACAGAAATATCTTGAATTGAATAATTTAATCGTAGGGCTTCTGCCAGAGCCGCCGCCGCCGGATTGTTGGCACCAACGCCACCATCAATGATCGAATATTGTCGCCGTGGTGTTTGTAAAAGGTGAGCTGGGAAATAGGTGGGTGCAGATGAAGAACAGACGCAGGCTTCCCATAAAGGAATTGTGAAAAAATCTTGGTCTTGACGCCAACTTTTAAAGACAATGGGTTTTCGCCCGATTGTATCGTAGGCAATAATCATCAGTTGCAGAGAGTTCTCAATCTCTGATAATTTGGTTGAGCCAAACTCTTCTTGCAACACTTGAATTAAGCCATCATCTGGGTAGAGCGGTGCGGAAAGACCGTATTGAAACACTAATCCCAACCGCCGGGGGGAAAAACGACCTTGATAAGGAAAAATTCTTGCCCCTTTGTCTTGATAGAGCCTGATAATCTCCTGGCTTTGGCGTCCCGTGGCAATCGCTGAGGCGAGGATTGAACCGGTAGACGTTCCGGCAATCAAATCGAAATATTGGTTCAAAGGTTGGTTGAGAACTCGTTCAACTTCTGCTAAGATAACGGCTGAGATAATGCCGCGAATGCCTCCACCATCTAAGCTTAAAATTCGATAGGTCACGTTTAAATGTCTCCCCAACTCTCGTTTAAGTGTAACTTATATTACAGTTTCTAGAAAAGCGTTTAGGTAATCAATAAATAGAGAAAGTGGGCAAAAGTTGGAATAGGGTATTTTTTTGGTGTCACATTTATAACTTATATAGCATATCCCAATCAGGCATGAAATACCAGGCTAGTTGCTAATGACACAAAAAACACTCGAACCACTTTCCTACTATTTTCCGTTTCCTGTTCCCGGTTTCCTATTTAGGATTTAAGGGAACCATTCTATGCCGATTGACCCTTTACTGGACGATACTTATGTCAGACCTATATGTCACTTGGTCAGAATACCATAAAAAAATTGAACGCCTAGCCGTCAAGATTTATCAAGCCAACTGGGAGTTTAACCAAATTGTCTGCATTGCTAAGGGAGGATTACGAGTCGGGGATATCCTCTGCCGAATTTATGATAAACCCTTAGGGATTCTTGCTGCATCCTCTTATGGGGGTTCCCAAAACCGTGTCCGAGGTGACATCACCTTTTCCCACCATCTGACGATGACAACGGAAACCCTGGGGAGTCGCGTGCTGCTGGTGGATGATTTAGTGGATTCCGGCGTTAGCCTACGGGAATCGATGAATTGGCTAGAGGAACGCTATGGGAATGAACTGGAGGAGATTCGCACGGCGGTTCTGTGGTACAAAGCTCACTCCCTGATTACCCCGGATTATTACGTGGACTATTTACCCGACAATCCCTGGATTCATCAACCCTTTGAACCTTATGAACAGATCAGTCCAAATGAATTAGCCGCCAGCTATTTGGTTAAGGAAGCCTAAGCATTTATACTCATCAGGTTGCCCGGATTGGGAAACCTTACGTCTAAAGAAAGAGGTTTACAAGAGGAAATTGTGATTATGGTGGGGGAAGTAACTTTTTTAATAGGGCAAGTTCTGTCCGATTTTAAGCCTGTGGACTGGTTGAGTGCCGACACCGCCAGAGTGAAGCTCCGAAGCAATCTGGATAATGTCTAACAAGATCCAATGTTGTCTAGCTTCGTCCAAGTGTTGTAGAACGGTAATTAGGACTTATCACTACACAAATATTATGTCAGACCCACAAACAACGAACCCCATCGCCGAGGCAAAAGAAAATGTGAATGAGGCAATTCCTACCCCACCACCCCAACAGATGCCAGAGTCTAGCGCTCAAGCCGTTAAATCCCGCCTCCAATGGGGTGAACCCGCTTTGACAATTTTGGATGTTCGCGATCGCGGTGCCTTTAACCAAGGGCGGATCATGGGGGCGATTCCCATGCCAATCGATGAACTCAGCGATCGCGCCACCGCCAGTCTCGAACCGCAACGTGAGATCTATGTCTACGGTGACAATGATCAACAAAGCAATGAAGCCGCATCCAAACTGCGGGAAGCGGGTTTTGAGTCTGTATCGGTTCTCAAAGGCGGATTAACAGCTTGGAAAGCTGTTTCTGGTGCAACAGAGGGTCCAGCTGAACAACGTTAATTGAGTGTTGATATAACTTCGCTAACCCCATCTAAATCTTGTGATTTTAGATGGGGACTGCGCTCAACTTTCGTTTAAATTTGTCTGAGTGAACCACACTTACAATTGTTCTGGGTCAATTCCTCTAGATCGTAATTTCTCCATCAACGCTTGATAGCGCTGTTGTTCTTGTTCCAATTGAGCCATTGTTTCCTCGGCGCGTTGACGTTCTTCTTCTGCCCGTTGACGTTCCTGTTCTCGGAGATGATCGAGTTCAACTGGGGTAAGAAATCGTTGTCCATCGGGGCGATAAATGACCAGGGTATCAGAGGTGAGTTCAAACCGGATTCCTAATCGTGGACTGACCCATCCATTCATATCTTCAATGGGGTCTAACCATTCTCCAGACCGCAATAAGCCAGTTAATTCGATGTCATCTGGATCATAAATGTAATATTCTTCAACACCGTAACGTTGATAGAATAAGAGTTTTTCTGCCATCTTTTTGGCACGGTTTCCTGGGGAGAGAATCTCAAAGACAACCTGGGGGACAATATTCTCTTCTCGCCATTGCTGATAGGAACCTCTGTCACCTTTCGGTCTACCGAAGACAACCATCACATCAGGGGCTTGGCAAGCTTTGGGTTTTCCCTGAACAGGATACCAAAGTAAATCGCCAGCTACGAATACATCAGCATTAGCCGCAAATAATATTTCTATATTTTCTTTAACTGTCACAATCCAGCGAAATTGTTTGGTGTTGTCTGCCATAGGTTGACCATCGCTGTCGGGGTAGATGATATCGGAGGCTGAATCAGTTTGCAATTGTTGGATCATATCACTAAGTCCATTGAGTTGGGTTAATTGAGGAAGGAAAAATCGTGTTAGTTCATTTATTTTTATGCCATAACGTAGGGGCGCACGCTCCGTGCGCCCTACTGACGTGCGCTCAGAAATCTCGCCAATTCTATGGTACTATTGTAGCCTTGCCCAGTTAAGTCTGTAGCCAGGGTTTTAGCCTAAAAGAAATCCTGGCTGAAACTATTGAAATACCATTGTTTTAGGTAATGTTGTTTCCAAAATGGGATGCTCCCAGAAAACCGCGATATTACTTTGAGCAAACAAACTTGAGTGAAGCTTCTGCGGCAGAACCGGGTTCAGGTATACCTCCTCTGCCATCTTCTCCATAGTTATAATCTTCAATTGTTTGTCCGTTAGCATCCAGAAACCGCACAAAGCGCACCTGATAAATCTGATTCTGGCAATCCACCGCTATATAATATGTAGTGCTGTATACCTGTTGCCCAGGTACGATATTAGTTCTGGGTTGTCCGTAGATAACATTTGACCAAAAGTAGCGCAAGCGCCCTCTGCCTTCAATCGTGGAGACATCAACGTGATAGGCGTTATTGTCTGTGTCGGTTTTGACTCTCACCCACTCCCCCGCGATCGCAACAGGTGAGAGGAGAATGGCGCTGGTTAGGGAAAGGAGGGTGAATACTCCTTTGAGAGAACGGCGGTTGAGTTGAATTAAGGGATTCGTCATATCGATAGCCGCTTAAGGGTTTCTACCTGTTTATACATCTGAGGGGAAGATGCTATGCACAAATCCTAGAGCAACAGGACTTTAGTTCTATTTAAATTGGGACTTGTGCTTCAAGTCAAGACGGTGTTCAATTTTCCCAAAGTCTGGCTTCAGTGAACACCTATCAGAGTTATTC
>CAZNNK010000650.1:0-4429 GCA_964574085.1 uncultured Coleofasciculus sp. | reverse complement strand
TGTCTTCCTTGTCTTACCTGAACCCCAATCTTAAAAAACCTACCCTTGTGAGGCTGGGGGAGCAGGGGGAGCTGGGGAAGCAGGGGGAGGGAAAGTTTTGAATGCAACTTGGTATAAATCCTAAGTATAGGGAAATTTAAACCAATAGCGGTTGGGGTTTGAGTCCCCCGAATTAATTTGAGTGTAGAGACGTAGCATGCTACGTCTCTACTAATTTAGGCAGATTGAATTTATCTAATTGGGTAGACGCGAAGCGTTACGGTGAATTGATATCCTGAACATAATCGTGACATAAACATCAATAAACAAACACTACGGAGAAAATTCTATGAATATTATCGCTTGGCTCGTATTAGGTCTAATTGCAGGCGCGATCGCAAAACTCATTTATCCCGGACACCAAGGCGGTGGAATCTTTGCCACCATTGGCTTAGGGATTCTCGGTGCTTTAGTCGGAGGGTTTCTAGGTAAACTCTTGTTAGGCTCGTCCGGAGCCGCCGCCGCCGCTTCAGGCGCTCTCAGTATTGGCAGTATTATCTTTGCCGTTCTCGGTGCCTTGCTGTTAATCTTTATCTGGGGTTTACTTACTCAGAAATCCGCCTAATCAAAAAATAAGATAGAAGGCAAAAGGCAGAAGGCAGAAGACTGTAAGGTTAATATCTGCGTTTTGCCTTCAAGTAAGTGAGGTACACATACAGATCCCCGACTTCTCCAAGAAGTCGGGGATCTTGCTTAGTTTTCTATTCCTTCAACCCTTACGAATGACGTAGCTTGCTTCTCAAGGGTAGCGAGTATGACGAATGACGAATGACAAATGACAAATGACGATCCCACCTACTTATTTTGCCAAATCTGCCAGACTGCGCCAACAGAAGCACCAACGCCTGCTAATAAACCCATTCCCATTCCTTCGACCGTTTTAACCATGGGATCTTGCAACAAGCACTCATCTGTCGGTGTCGCAACACCTAAACATTGATTCAATTCTGCTTGAGCAGCAGTACCTCCCACAACAAGTCCTACCGCACTACAACTCACGATCAATAGGCAAAGGCGAATGATTTTTCTATCCATCGATAGAGATATTAGTAGATAATTTGCCCTATCCTAACCTATCCAAAGGATTATTGGAAGCCTTTGGCGGCTTTCTTTTTCCGCTTACCTTTAGACTTGGATTTGTGAACCTCAGCCACAGCCGACTCAAACAGATTGTGCAAATGCAGGGGAACGCTAGCAATTTCTGGGAGTTCCGGTTCTAGGGGTTTATGAAACTCTTGGTGAAGTGTGGGTTCTAAATCCTGCTGGAGATTAAAATCTGGACGATCTAACACTGTTTGTAATACCGTCTCCAGTTGAGTCGGATACTCCTCGGCTAGCTGTTGCCAGATAAACAGGTTAATCTGAGGATCATTTAAGTATTTGTGGACTCGTTGTTCAGCATTGGGATAAGTTTGCCAGTCTTCGGACTCTAGCATCTCCTGAAACTTAGAGTAACTGGGAAGAAACATCTGACCCCAACGGGGATGAGAAAAAACAGTCACCTGTTCAGCGTTGCGGATATTGTCCGGTAAATCCACCTTAGGTATCATCATCGGAGATTTAGCGGCATTATCCAACATATTGGTTACTGCTGTGGCGTCTGCGCCTGCTTCCACTGCTGCTGATTTGACGTCCTCCTCATCGGTCCCCGAATCTTGAATCATCTCTTTGAGGGACTTCGACGGATCAATCCCAGCCGCCGCTAGACGTTCTTGGGTCATTTTATCCCGCAGTTGAGCCAATTTTTGATTAAGCTGGTATCCAGGGAGAGTGATGCGATCGCCTCCAAAAAACTCGACAAATGCCTGATGATAAGTCGCTACAGAGTCCCAAGCCTGTTCTAAGAGTTCTGGCGCATCACTATAAAGGGCATTTTTGTAGTTATTTTTGAATTCCCCAATCGCTACGGCTAGCTTCGGCTGACTCAAGCGCCCTTTGGAAATAATCGAACCAAAAATCATCCAGTAGGTATCGGTGACAGGGGCGAGGCGAGTGAGTAAGATTTCCCCCACTTTAAACCGCCGCATCTGTTCAATAGTTGTGGGATGAGTGGGTTTGACGGTGTAATGCTTATTGGTTAGCCAATTTTTCAGTTCAACGCCATCGGGGAGGATATGGGTCAGTTCAAACAAGCCAATAAAGCTATCTCGCCAGCGGTTTAGCAGCGTGCGATCGCTGGCTGTTAAATTAGGATGGTGTTCTAGGAACAGATCCAACGGCGTCTGATTGTCTACTTCACCCTCAGTTAAGAAGGTATCAATCGCCAAGTTGCGTTGGTTGATATCGTAGGGTTCTCGCGTCAACTGATCCGCCGCATAGCTTTCCAAGGCGACGGCTAACTCTCCGTCTGCTTCCAGTACGAAGTCAGTTAGGGCTTGTTTGAGATCTTTGGCTTGCTCTAGAATTGCATCCACAGAGGTTTGCTCACCGCTCGACTCTCTTAGGGTACAGCAATAAAGCCGTGAATGCCTCTGTTATGGGGAAGAGAATCAATTTAAAATTGATCCAGATCCAATATCTCGATTAAAACACCGTTAATGACTCATTCTACTGACATTACCACATTAGCCCGTTGGATGGCGGCTGACTTTAGTAACCAACAACAAGCCTTTGACAATCCGCCCTTTTACGCCCATATCCGGGTATTTATGCGTCCCCTCCCCACGTCACTCCTGGATGGCGTCAGTTTCTTTGTCGAACAAGCCTATGACTATCTTCTGAATGTTCCCTACCGCTTACGGGTATTGAAATTAATGGTGGTTGGGGATCATATTGAAATTGAAAATTACACCGTTAAAGACCCCGAAAAATTTTACGGTGCCTCTCGTGATCTCAATCGCCTGCAAACTCTCACCATTGATCAGCTAGAGAAACTTCCGGGCTGTAATATGATTGTGGAATGGACAGGGAAAAGCTTTAAAGGACAGGTTGAACCGGGTAAAGCCTGTAAGGTTGTTCGCAAAGGTAAAGAAACCTATCTAGATAGCACGTTTGAGATTGACGAAAATCAGTTTATCAGTTTAGATCGGGGACGCGATCCCGTAACTGATGAACATATTTGGGGGTCTATTGCCGGTCCATTTTACTTCGTCCGTCGGGCGAGTTTTGCTGATGAAGTGAAGGTTTAAGCAATGGGTTAGATCTGAGGTTAAATATCGCTGATTTAAGACCTGTTAAATAGAGGTAGGGACACGGCATTGTCGTGTCCTTATCGATGCAAAGTTTAATTGTATCTGTAACAATTAAGTTCCTGCACATCAATTCGGTACACTGTACTAAGAAATATTAAGAAGCCGACAATCCTTACTGTTCCCTGTTCCTTGCTAATCTTAACCGTTAACTTTTATGTTGTCTGCCTAATTAACTGAATGGCTAGAATTAGCCGATCGCTACTCCCTCGACTACGATAGAGAGTAGGATTAAGCACGCGATCGCAGCAGCAGAACGCAATTTTTCACCGTTTGATTATCCACGCATCAAGAACTCAAAATCACCCTTCTGGAGGATGCTATGACTACCGCTATTTCTCTTGTTATCACCACCTATAACCGAGAACGTTACCTCGGTGTAGCCATTGACAGCATACTGGCACAAACCTGGGGGGATTTTGATCTAATTGTGTGGGATGATGGGTCAACAGATGGATCGGTTACCATTGCCCAAGACTATGCTAAACGTGATCCACGAATCCGGGTAATTGCGGCTGAACATCAAGGACGAGTTGTTTCACTTCAACGTGCGATCGCTCAAACCACGGGTTCCTATATTGGTTGGGTAGATAGCGATGACAGATTAGCCCCCACCGCATTGGCGGAAACCGTCGCGATTCTGGATACTCAGCCAGATGTAGGGATGGTTTACACCGACTATTTAGATACCCATAAAAACGGCAAAGTTATTGGTTATGGACAACGCTGTCGTGTTCCCTATTCTAAACAACGACTGCTGACAAATTTTATGACGTTCCACTTCCGGTTAATTCGTCGTTCTGTTTTCGATAGAGTGGGTGGAATTGATCTCCAAGCTGAATATGCAGAAGATTACGATCTGTGTCTACGGTTGTCAGAAACGACAGACATAGCCCATCTCCCAAAACCTCTCTATTATTACCGCAGTAACCCAGACAGTCTTTCCTATCAAAATCGAGGACAACAGATTTCCCATTGCCATGCAGCCATGAGACGGGCGCTGCAACGGCGGGGATTGAGCGATCGCGTAGAGGTAGCTTTACACACAAAAGGAACAGGCGCAACCATGCAGGCGCGGTTCGCATTGAAACGCAAAACGCCGCTTCTATCCTCAACTTTAAAAATTGCTGGCTTATCTCTGGCAACTCTTTCCGGGATGGCGATGATTGGGCAAAAAACAGTTCACGCTCAATCGATTACAC